>CAZXXI010000061.1:0-7615 GCA_964644815.1 uncultured Muribaculaceae bacterium | reverse complement strand
TTAATCTTGATTATAGTTTTGTACTTTTGTTGCATTTCCCGTGAAAATTTAGGAAAAGGTTCGCGACGTTTGCTTCAGTTATTTCACTCAGTTTTTCGATAGAGATGCCCAGTTCTTGGGAGATAAAATCCGCTATATAGTGGACGTTTTTGGGTTCATTTTTGGTACCTCTTACAGGAATGGGAGCAAGGTACGGGCAATCGGTTTCGAGAAGAATGGCTGAGGTTGGAATCTTTTTGATGACTTCTTTTATTTTAGCATTTTTGAATGTTACTACGCCATTGAAGCCGAGCTTATATCCCATAGCTATATATATTTTTGCGGTTTCATAGCTACCACTGAAACAGTGAATGGAGCCTTTAACTTTGGGATATTTTCGAAGAATCTTAATGGTGTCTTCAGTGGCATCACGTGAATGGACGATGACTGGTTTGTTGTATTTTTCTGCAAGTTTTAATTGTGCTTCAAAAAGAGCAATCTGTTTTTCCTTTTCAGTATTGTCATAGTGATAGTCGAGACCGATTTCTCCTATGGCCACTATTTCCTGGATGTGCTTTTCAATAAAAGAGATGTTTTCAGCGTTGTATTCACCGACTGAGTCGGGATGTATTCCTATAGCCGGGAAAAGATTTTCATATTGGTGGGATAACGTCAATACTTCTTTGTTGGTCTCCATGTTAGAACCGTTGTTTATTAGTCGATGTATCCCTTTTTCCTGCGCATTTTCGATTATCTCTTCTATATTTTCATAATCTTTTTTCGATATATGACAATGTGTATCAGTAAACATAATATCACCTATAGATAAGTATAGAGGAATTTTAGAAAAAGTAAAGAGTATCCGTAAATTTAAACATAATAAAAAGACGTCGGTGAACGTCTTTAAACTTGTATTCTTTCGAACAGAGGTTTTGGTTCTGAGGTCACTGCATATTCGTTTGTCGTGTCATATTTAGCTCGAATAAAGGTTTCATCTCTCTTGCCTATTTGAGACAGTACACTTTTTGAACTCGTAGGCATGAAAGCTTCTAAGAGAATTGCAGAGACGCGGATTGCTTCGAGTAAGTTATATAAAACAGTTTCGAGTCTATCACTTTTAGATGGTTCTTTAGCTAAAGCCCACGGTGTAGTATCGTCGATATACTTATTACTCGCGCGAAGAAGGTCGAAGATTTCTTCTAATGCTTTAGATATTTGAAGGCCGTCTATCAAATTATCGGTCTTTGTTTTAAGATTCGTAATTTGTTCGATGTACTCTTTGTCAAGAGGCTCACTGGCGTTCTTGTAAGATATTTTTCCTTCGAAGTATTTATTTGCCATACCGATAGTTCTATTGACGAGATTGCCCCAAACGTTGGCGAGGTCGCTGTTGATTCTGTTGATGAGGGCCTCCTCTGAAAAGTTTCCGTCGTTACCAAAGGGTATTTCTCTTAACGAGAAGTAGCGTACAGCATCGACTCCGTATTTATCGATGTATTCGCGGGGGTCTTTATAGTTGCCTAAGCTTTTAGATATTTTTGCGCCTTCGATTACAAGCCAGCCGTGGCCAAAAACTTTTTTAGGAAGTGGCAGGTCGAGGGCCATCAATATGATAGGCCAAATTATGGTATGGAAACGGACTATTTCTTTTCCCACGATATGAACGTCGGCAGGCCAGTATTTTTTAAATTTACTGTCATCATCGCTCAGATAGCCTAAGGCGGTTATGTAATTACTCAAGGCATCTAGCCATACATATACTACGTGGTCCGTGTCGAAGTCGACGGGTATTCCCCATTTAAAACTGGTGCGCGATACACATAAATCTTCTAAACCGGGTTTGATGAAGTTGTTGAGCATTTCATTTTTGCGAGATTCCGGCTCTATGAAATCGTCGTGTTCTTCTATGTATTTTTCTAAGTCTTTTTGGTATTTGGATAATTTCAAAAAGTAGGCTTCTTCACTCACTTCGTGTACCGGCCTTCCGCAGTCTGGACATAAGCCATCTTTAGCTTGTGTCTCAGTCCAAAACGATTCACATGGAGTACAGTACAAGCCTTTATATTCTCCTTTGTATATGTCTCCTTGGTCGTATAGTTTTTTAAATATTTTTTGAACTGCCCTAACGTGGTCTTCGTCAGTAGTTCTTATGAAGCGGTCGTAAGTGATACCTAAGCATTTCCATAAATCTTTTGCGTTTTCTACTATTTCGTCGACATATGCTTGTGGTGTGACGCCGGCTTCAGCTGCTTTTTTTTCAATCTTTTCCCCATGCTCGTCACTCCCAGTCAAGAAAAATGTATCATAACCGTCTAGTCTCTTATAGCGAGCAAGCGAGTCGGCGATGATTGTGCTATAGCAATGGCCTATGTGAAAGTTGGCAGATGGGTAATAAATGGGCGTAGTGATATAGTATTTTTTTTCCATAATTGTTTTCCTCCTAAATAAAAAAGTCATAAACAAAGGACGAGTGCTCACCCGCGGTACCACCTTAATTCATGACTTACATGCTCTTTATTCCTTTAACGCAGGATATACGGTTTGAGCTCCAAAACCATGTTCGACTAATTTCTGATATCATCTTACACCTACCGATGATTCTCTTTATTCATCCGTTAGTTTACTCTTTTCTTCACCGCTCAATGTGTCAAATATATCATAAAATAATATTAAAATCAATAATTGTTTAACTGATTTTCGATTAAGCATTTGTAAATGCGAATAACATCACTAGAGTTCAATTCTCTATCTTCATTATATTCTATTATCAGTCCAGTTCGGTCGTTGTCGACAATTATGGGCAAAACATTCGTATATGCAGTTATAATTTTGGAAGCTATTTCGAAGCTATCTTTAGCGTTCTTTTTCTCTGTACAGGAAAGCACAACCTCTTCCAGTTTTTCATTCAGTAAACTGCCTTCTAGTTCGGGGACAGTTGCAGCAATGACTTTTCCCCTATCGGTTATTATATATTCATTCGAAGTAATGCGGGAACCGATGTCTAATAGCGATTTGATATAATCGCGGACATCAGGCAAAGAGGAATATTTTTTGATTTTTATTTCCTCACCTTCGATAAATATTTCGAGGGGTTCACTTTCTTTTATGTGCAGTTTTTTTCGGATATCTTTAGGAATTACTATTCTTCCTAAATCATCTATTCTTCTAATGTTACTATTTTGTGTCAAGTATATCACCAACCACTATTATTTTAATAACATTTAAAGGATTTATACCTCATTTTGTCTGTTCTTTTATAATATCGAGTAAAGGGTATAAATAGTAGATATAATTTTTAGTTATATTCATCGTGTTGAGAGAAATTCTAATCTGTTTATCGCGATAACTTATCTCGAACTTGGGGCAGATATTGTAACTTTGCAAAAATAATTTTTCTCCGTCTATGCGATTAGAAATGTCTTCTGGCAATACTACCGTTATCTTTTTTTGTATAGTCAATATTTTTTTGACTCCCAATTCTTTTAATAAGCCTTCTGTACAGCGCTCGAGCATATATAGTTCTATTTTTTCATCTATTTTTCCGAAGCGGTCTTCTAGTTCGTTTTTAACTGTATCGAAATCTCTTTTATCTTTAATAGAGTTTATCAGTTTATGTATTTCTATTTTTATGTTTTCGTCATCTACATATTTATCGGAGATGTGGTTGCTGCCATTTAAGATGTGATTTTCGTTTTCACTAGGCTCTTCTTCAAAGCGCCCTTCCAGCTTTTCTACTTCTTCATTGACCATTTTGGTATACAGGTCGAGACCAACGGCATCGATAAAGCCGGCTTGTTCACTTCCTAATAAATCTCCTGCTCCTCTTATCGACAAATCGCGCATGGCTATTTTATATCCACTTCCAAGTTCAGTAAATTCTTTTATCGATTCCAATCTTTTAATAGCGGTTTCTGTCAACATATGGGCGGGTTTATACATGAGATAGGCGTAGGCAATTTTATCGCTCCTACCAACGCGACCGCGTATCTGGTATAGCTGACTTAGACCGAAGTGGTCAGCATCGATAATGATTATCGTGTTGACATTTGGTATATCTATGCCTGTTTCTATTATAGTGGTGCATATCAATATATCATATTTTCCTTCGGTAAACTCTTCCATGACAGTATTCAATTCTTCTTTGGTCATCTGTCCATGGCCACAGACAATTTTAGCTTCGGGAATCAAATGTGCTACTTTATCTTTAAAGGCATATAACGATTCTATGTTGTTGATGAGTATAAATATTTGGCCGTTTCTTGTGAGTTCTTTATAGACCGCATCTCTTATAATCAATTCGTTTTCTTCGATTACATATGTCTGTATCGGATAGCGATTAATAGGCGGAGTATCGAGAACAGATAAACTGCGAAGCCCACTCATAGCCATTTTTAAGGTGCGCGGTATCGGCGTAGCGGAAAGAGTTAAAACGTTGACATCGTTCTTTAGAGATTTGATTTTCTCTTTATGTGTTACACCAAATCGCTGCTCTTCATCGATAACTAGCAATCCTAGATTTTTATACGTTATTTTATCATTTAACAATTTATGGGTACCTATTAATATGTCGATACGACCTTTTTCTAAATCTTCTAGTATCATTTTTACTTTTTTAGGTGTTATATGTCTATTTAGCAGTTCTATGCGTATAGGGAAATCTTTAAAGCGCTCCAGAGCACTTAGATATTGCTGTTTAGACAGAATCGTCGTCGGACAGAGGTAAGATACTTGAAAGCCATTTATGACGGTTTTAAACATCGCCCTAAAAGCAACTTCTGTCTTTCCATAACCGACATCTCCACAGAGAAGACGGTCCATAGGTGCAGCGCTTTTGAGATCGAGGTCTATTTCTTTTATGGTCTTTTCCTGATCGTCAGTGAGAGTGTAAGGAAAATTCAGTGCAAAGTGAATTTCTTCTTCGAAATCTTTATATGGTATTCCTTGTATGTTATTGCGCTTGGAATATAATTGGATGAGGTCTTCAGATATATCTCTTATTTTAGCCCGCGTTTCGTTTTTCTTTTTGGCCCAAGAGGCACTATTTAATTTGTTAAGACGAGGTTTCTGTCCGACGTCCGCGGCATATTTGTATAGTTTTTCTATGTTCTCGACAGGAACGTATACTTTATCATTATCGAGATATTCTAGTTCGATGTAATCTCTTATATATTCGCCATTCTTTAGAGTTTTTAATCCGCGATATATTCCTATTCCATGAGCTTCGTGAACGACGTAATCACCTATTTTTAAATCGTCGAATTCTTTTATTTTTCGGCCAATTTTGATTGTGTTTTTATATCTAATATCTGTACGGTGTAATTTATCGATGTCCGATGGCGTGATAACGACGTATTCGTCGAATATAAATCCCTTATTTATTTTCTCTTCGACTATATTTATGGGGCCTTTTATTATTTCTGTACTCTTTGTCAAAACGGCATTTTCAAACATATTTCTTATCGTCTTAATCTGTTCTTTGGTATTAAGCGCAAAAACTATCGTTTTTCTTATCTCTTTAGCACAATACTTTTTTAGATTATCGAAGTTTCCTTCAAAATTTTGCATTTCCTGTGATGAATACTGAATGGCATCTTTGTTGGCATAGGAATTAATGATATCTATTTTATAAGAAGCGGTCGGGTTCAATTCCTCTAAATTGAACATATATTTTGTCTCTTTAGGTAGTTCTTTGCTAGCGTTATATTCCACTATCTCTTCAAGAAGTTTTTTATAGGACGTATCGATTTGGCCTTCATCTATGATAAAAAGATCGGTTTTGCCCATATAATCTAATAATGAACTGTAGTTCCCTGCACTATCTTCATTAAATCTCTTTATTTCTACTGATTCTATTTCGGTCGTAGTTCTTTGGCTTTCTTCTTCAAACTCTTTGATGTTTTCTATTACATCGTCAAAAAATTCAATTCGAATAGGTTTTAGACAATCGATAGGAAATATGTCGATAATAAATCCTCGCACTGCATATTCTCCCGTAGTCGTTACGAGCGAATCTCTTTTATATCCGTACTCTTCTAATTTCTCCAAAATTATTTCCCGGGAAATAATTTTCGATTCTTTTTCGATAGTAAAGCTGTATTCTGTATTTTTGTTAGGTAAATACTTTAGATATCCCATTAGCGAAGTAACAACGATATGCTTCTTTTCTTCTTTTTTTATTTTTTCGATAGTTTCCAGTCTTTTTATTTTTAAATCCGGTGATATGGCGATGGCTACTGAGGCTAAAAAGTCGTCCATGGGAAAAAACAGAACATCGTCTATATATGCCTGTAATAGTTTATAAAAATTGTTCGCTTCATATAATGTACTCGTAAGAATTAAAGCATTATTTTCATTTTCTTTAAAATGGTTAGCAATGTAGATAGCATTGAGTTCTTTTGTCAGTCCAAAGACATGAGCGTTTTCCCTATATTTAAATTTATCCGTTATGAACTTCATTTGATGTCCCCATAATAACGATCTTTTATGGAAAAATCGTCTTCTTTTAGAAAATCGTCGATGACGTACTCCGAGTCTTCGATAATTTTAGTCAATATTTCTTTTTCTCTTGAAGAAAATTTGCCTAATACATAATCTTTCGTATCGAAATTTTTATTATTGGATATGCCTATTTTATACTGATAAAAATCCTTGGATCCCAATGCTTCAATTATAGATTTTATGCCATTGTCTCCTCCGGATGTACTCGAAAATTTAATTCTCGTGTGCCCTAATTCTAAATCTAAATCATCTCGTATTATGAGAACATTCTTTAAAGGAATTTGAAAATAGTCTATAAAAGGTTTTACGACGGTGCCGGATAAATTCATATAACTAAGGGGTTTTAGAAATATTACCTTTTCTCCGTTTATATTTTTTTCGGCGTATTCCCCATTAAATTTCTTACTATATTTTTCTTTTTTACAATAATTATCTATTACCATAAAACCGACATTATGACGCGTATTTTCATATTCTTTTCCAGGGTTGCCCAACCCACAAATCAATTTCATGTCACCACTCCTCAAATATACTTTTATACGTATTTAATCCTTCGATATACAATGAGCGAACCTTTAAGTCACTCTTTTTATATTTGGATGCTTCTATTAAAAAGAATTCTGCATCGGCGTCCTTTTTAGTGTAGACGAAAACAGCTCTTCTAATTCCTAGTTTATTATTTTTAAGTAACTCTAAAGTTTCTAAAAATCTATCAACTCTTTGAACCATAAAGAAAGTCCCCGTTTCCTTGAGATTGGACACAGCTGTTTTTATTGTTTCTTCTAAAGTCAATTTAATTTCGTGTCTGGCAATAGATTTAATATCAACTGCATTTTTTAAAGACGAATCTGTAACTTTAAAGTATGGTGGGTTGGCGACAACTATATCAAACTTTTCTTTAAATTTAATAACTCGTATATCGCCTTGAATCAGTTCTATTCTATTTGTCAGTTCGTTTATTTCTAAAGTTTTCTTGGCTAGTTCAAAAACCTCTTGTTGTATCTCTACCGCCGTGATGTTTACGTTTAGACTTTTAGTGGATATAATGAGTGGAATCGGGAGATTTCCGGTGCACATATCTAATATTTTGTCGTTTTTTTTAAATTTGACAAATTCACTTAAGTGAATGGAATCCAAA
>CAZXXI010000060.1:0-7637 GCA_964644815.1 uncultured Muribaculaceae bacterium | reverse complement strand
TTTTACAATATATTTGACTAAAGCCCTCATAAAATGGTATCATTTCTATAGGTGATGTAGAGATGGGTTTATCGAGCAAACAATTAAACGTTTTGGATTTTATTAAACGCTTCATTGCAGAAAAAGGTTACGCACCGACGATTCGCGAGATAATGAGTGCCTTCGACCTCAAAAGCCCATCCACTGTGCAGGACCACTTAAAAAAACTTGTCTTAGCGGGAGTAATCACTATGGACAAGAACAAGTCGCGGACGATAGAGCTGTTGGTTCAAAACGAGTATTTACGCGAAAATGTCAATATCTTCAGTATTCCCCTTTTAGATAATGAGTACCAAAATGTCACAAAAGAATACATCGATATTCCAGCTTTCATGTTAAACGACTACGACATCAAAAACGTCTACGCCTATCAAAAGGATAACTCGTTATACATCATAAATACAGGTTTAGTTCTTTCTAAAAGACTTTCAGTTACGATTAAAGATGGACTTTTTGCCATCGAAAAGAGTCCAACTGAAAACATATTTGGCAACGTCATAAGTGAATTTAAAAGATATTAAAAAGATAGACTTACAAAATCGTCTATCTTTTTTTGAAGTTTTATTTATAGTTTTATTGAGAAGGATAAGTTTATAGGTTTATTTTATGTTTTTATTTTTAACCAATTATGTTTTTTTCTTTTTTAAGTATGATATATTTTATGTCTAATTCTTTCTAAATCATCTATCACTCTCCATTTCGTGATTAAAGTATACAAAACTTGTTTGTTGACAACGTGTTTATAATGTGAAGTTTTAGTGAAATGGAATTTTTTGTAAATGAATTGAAAATAGTCACCCTTTGTAAGTGACTATTCGTCTTTTTCTTCTTTCTTTTTAGAGGCACACTCCGGACAATATATTCTCTTGCTCTTCTTGACTAAGAGTAATCCACACTCTGGACACAATTCCCCTGTCGGCTCATCCCAAAGTGCATAAGTACAATTCGGATAGTTGGAGCATCCATAGAAGACTTTTCCCTTTTTCGTCTTTTTGGCAACTATTTCCCCTATGTCACATTTAGGACATTTGGCAAGCGTTACTCTCTCCTGTGGCTTGATATATTTACACTCCGGATAATTTGAGCAAGCGATGAACTCGCCATACTTTCCTTTTCTTATGACGAGAGGATTGCCACACTCTGGACAATCTTCGCCCGTCTTTTCGGGAGCTTTCTTCTCCATCGTCTTAAATGCACTCTCGACTAGAGGTTCAAACTTGTCGAAGAAATCTCTCAAGAGTTTGACATTGTCGTATTTGCTCTCTGCGACCAAATCCAAGTCGCTTTCCATCTCAGCTGTATATTTGACATTTATGATATCGCTGAAGCATTCCTGTAGTTTATCCGTAATCTCGAATCCTATCTCGGTCGGTATGAACTTCTTATCTACGACGTCGACATATGAACGCATCTTCAAAGTATCCATCGTCTTAGCATACGTACTAGGCCTTCCTATGCCCAAAGACTCCATCTCTTTGATGAGACTTGCCTCAGTATACCTAGGAGCAGGCTTCGTGAAGTGTTGTTCTCCGACGATATCCTCGGCGATGACAATTTTCGATTTATAGTTGGTCAAATCTGGCAAAATGACGTCTTCGTTTTTAGTATACTCTCCATATACTTTCAAATAACCGTCGAAGACGATTACCGAACCGGTTGCCTTAAACGTATAACCGTTGTTCTCCAAAATAATGGTCGTACCATTGGCTTTGGCATCTGCCATCAAAGAAGCGAGTGCTCTTGCATAGATTATGCTATATACTTTATATTCTTCCTGAGTCAAATACATTTTGACCGATTCCGGTGTCCGTCTGATGCTCGTCGGACGAATTGCTTCGTGCGCATCCTGGACGTTATCCTTCTTCTTGCTTACCTTTACACTTCCTACATATTCCTCGCCGTAGTTGTTGCGGATGTATTCCATCGCTTCGCCGACGAACACATTAGAAAGTCTCGTCGAATCCGTTCTCATATAAGTGATGAGACCGGTCGTCTCCGTGCCTAAATCTACTCCCTCGTATAACTTCTGAGCTATGCGCATCGTCTTCGATGAACCGAAGTTCAAAAGGTTGATGCACGCCTGCTGCAGGGTCGAAGTCGTAAAAGGCATGACGCCCTTCTTGTTTTTAATCTTGCTAGTAACCGACTCGATGTTAAAACACTTCGAGAGCGAATCTATTATCTTATCGGCATCGACTTTACCCGGTATCTCGACATCTTTACCTTCGTATTTGTCGAGTTCGGCTTCGAAGTCTGGGAAGATACCCTTAATAGTCCAATACTCTTCCTCTTTAAAAGCTTGTATCTCGCGTTCTCTATCGACGATGAGTTTTAAAGCGACGGACTGCACGCGACCAGCACTCTTACCATCTGTCTTCGACTGCATCAATTTCGACAATCTAAAACCGATTATTCTATCGAGCATTCTCCTCGTCTCTTGAGATTTTACTAAGGCCATATCGATATCGCGTGGGTTATCGAAAGCTTCTAAAAGAGCTGGTTTCGTTATCTCGTTGAAAACTACCCTTTTATAACTCGAGAGCCCCAACTCGTCCATCAAATGCCAACTGATTGCCTCTCCTTCGCGGTCGGGGTCGCTCGCCAAATAGACAAGAGCGTTCGTACTCGCTTTCTTGAGTTCACTTATCGTCTTTTTTTTATCTTTTAAAGGAACGTAGTGAGGAGTAAAGTTATCGTCGACATCTATGCCCAGACCGAACTTACCCGTCGTTGCTAAATCTCTTATATGACCCTTTGAAGATAAAACCTCATAATCACTTCCCAAATATTTGCTGATTGTCTTAGTCTTACTTGGAGACTCGACGATAACTACTTTTTTCATCAATCTTCCTCCTTCTTTGAAGAGTCTTCTTCACTCTTCTCTTCTTCCTTTTCGTTTTCTTTTTTCTTCTGCATCTCTTCATATTCGTCGAAATATTTAAAGAGATAGCTGAAATAATTTCTTTTAATCGCGAGCCCACTCATGTCGCGTTTTTCCGTAACTTCTTGATTTATGACGATGATTTCTTCATCGGTTAAAGCTTCGGTCTCGACATTCGGTATGAATTCTCCTTTAGAAGAACTGTAATAACCCTTGGCATTCTGCCATGAATTGTCTGGGAACAATACGTAATCGTCATAATCGGAGAATACATCGTTGCCCATGTAATAGCGTGGGTCGTAATCGATGCCGAAGAGATTCAAAAGAGTCGGCGTATAGTCCATAGGACTCGTATACTTCTCTATCTTCTGTGGCTCTGTTGCACTATTATAAATGATAAATGGAGTTCGGTCAACTTCGCTGTTGACACTTACGTCAAATCCGGCAATATCCTGGTAATTCTTATCGCTCAGGGCATAAGGATAATGGTCTCCGAAGAGAACGATTACCGTGTCATCCAAGATTCCCTCTTCCTCTAAAGTTTCGAGCAAATATTCTAAAGCTAAATCGGCCTCTTTTACTTTACTCAAATATCTTTTGACCGACATATCGTATCCAGTATCTTTAAAGAGGTCTAAATTTTTATCGCCATACTTACTCGAAGTGATATAAGGCGTATGCGCTGTAACGGTTATCATGTATGATGCAAACTTACCTTTATCGATAAATTTTGGAAGAGCTGTCTTCATGAAATCGTAATCGCTCGGCCAATCGCGTGAGTTCTTGATGGTGAACCCCAAATCGTCGGCATTGAAGTATTGAATAGCACCAAACTTATATTCGAACGTCTTGCGGTCGTAATAGAAATTGTTAAAGTCGTGATAAGTACTCGTATAATAGCCGTTCTTACGGAGCATATACAAAAGTGCCTGGCGATACTCATTCGTGCGATAGGCGTTTACTGTACATGCCGTTTCAATCGAATATAGACTAGTCTGACTCGTGCGCTCCGATTCTCCAGTCCCACAGTTGTTCATAGGACTATAGTTGTTTATGCCCGTGATACCTTCGCTATAAAGCTTATAAAAGGTTGGAAAGTATTCTTTAAATTCTTCGTGGAACAACGGCTCCGATATGCTCTCGAGCATTATCATGATGAGATTCTTGCCTTCGAATAGACCGGTATAATCGTTTTTAGGCGTAACTTCTCTATTGATGAAATACTTATTCAAGTTGTTCATAGTGACATTCTCTTCAATTTTGATGAGATTTTCCCAAGCTGTATCGTCGATATTTCTAGAATAGTCCGTTTCTGGCTCCTCATCGCGATCTTTATCGATTATTTCTCCATATTCTCTATCGGCTCCTGTTATAGTACCTTTAAAATCTAATATGAAATACATCGTCGTTCCAAAATTTCTCACCGCATAAGATGGATTAGACGGATATTTGAAGAGTTCAATATTAGAAATAGGTTGATATTTGTTCTGCATAAAACCTACTTCTAAAGTGACGTAATACATGAACACTAGAAGTGCTAAATAGACTAATCCTGCTAAATCGTAGATGAAGACGTTGAAGCGAACTTTCTTCTCAAAGCCATCTTTAGTAATCTCCCTTTCGAAGACTATATACAAAATGACTAATATGAATAGTATCCAAATCAAGTGATAGTAAAGTGGATACGCTTTCAAAAACTCGAATATGTAATCGGTTACCTTAGTACCTTGCTCGGCATTTCCAAGCGACATAAAAGTCCCCATAAAATTCCAAAACCCGAGCTGCAACCAACCGTAAAATATGGCGAGAAAATCTACAATTATCAAAAGTCCTCTTCTCAGTTTCAAAGGTAGATTGGTCGTGAAAAGAGTAATCACAAAAGATAATACCAGCGAACTCAAAGCTATTCTAAGCAGTGTCCAATCGAAGGCAAAAGTGCCAAGTATAAGTTTTACTATTATCTCTATTAAGAATATGTATATAAATTCGACGAGATAAATCATGAACACTTTGGATATTCCGCGCATGTTCAATAAATCGTTCTGTCTTTTTATCTTTAATTTGCGCTTCTCAAACTTCGATAGTACTGGCTTCTCTTCCTTTTTTTTCTTCTCTTTCTCTCTTTTCTTTTCACTTGCTACTTCGGTAGCACTTTCCGTTACTTCTCTACTAGTCGTCTCATTAGAACTATCTGGCGCTTTAATCGCTCCTTCGTTCTTTGTTTTTTCTAAACTCTCCGAAAAATCCAGCGTCAACTGTTCAGTCTTTAAATTTTCTTCTTTCATACCGACCACCTCATTATCGTCGCCTTTTTCTATTAATATATTATCCTTTTTTGTAAAATTAGTGCTATTAGACTTTGGAAAGTTCCCTTTTTCTCTTTTTTTCTTTCTTTTTGCTTTTGTCATTGACTTCACTCCCATTTATTATGCTCTTTATCGGTTCGAATGTCTTTCTATACCCGTCGATTACGCCATACTTAATGACCGCTTCGACGTGGCTTTTAGTCGGATAACCTTTGTGACGTTCAAATCCGTATTCGGGATACAATTTCCCCATTTCGACCATCATCCTGTCGCGAGTAACTTTGGCGATGACGCTAGCAGCTGCGATAGACTCGCTTTTCGCGTCTCCCTTGATGATGCTCGTCGAAGGAATATCGAGTTTTTCGAGCCTCATCGCATCGATTAACACGTGTTCTGGCTCGATACTCAATCCTTCTATAGCGTCCATCATCGCCAATTTCGTCGCTTCATAGATGTTTACTTCATCTATCGTTTCGTTGTCCTTCATCCCAATCGAAACGGCTACGGCATCGCGCATGATTATGTCGTAAAACTTTTCCCTTTTCTTCTCACTCAACTTTTTTGAGTCGTCTAATCCTTCCAAATAATAACCAACCGGCAAAATGACAGCAGCTGTCACAACAGGTCCAAAAAGAGGACCCCGACCTACTTCGTCTACGCCTGCGACCAGAGTAATTCCTTTATCGTAAAGTTCGTGTTCATATTTCAATAAGTCATTCATAATTCATATCTATCAAAAGTTATTCCGACTATTCTTTCTTGCTTGATATCGTTGATGATATATAGGCTAACTTTCTCAAAATCGACTTCACCTCCAGATACAAGGGCTCCAATCCTACGCCCTATTATATCATAAACTTCGAGGTAGTCACTACCTAAATTTGAAATGCCGTATCTATTTTTTAATATCTCGGGATAATAGGCCTCCAATTTTTTCAAGATGTGTACTGCTATTTGATCGGGGTCTAGTATTTCTACTCTTATAGCGCTCATCGCTGCCAAATTCAAAGCAATCTCCTCATTATCGAATTTAGGCCAAAGGATTCCTGGTGAATCTAAAAGCAACGTATTGCCCGCTTTTATCCAAGTTAAATTCTTTGTAAACCCTGGCACATTCCCTACTTTAGCCACATTTTTGCCTGCCAATCTATTGATAAGAGTGCTCTTACCGACGTTGGGAATGCCGACTACTAATCCCCTGATAGTCTTCGATTTCAATCCGCGCGCACTTCTTTTGGCATTTAGCTCATCGGAAATATCATCAATCTTCTTCTCTAATTTCTTATAATTGCTAGAGCTCTTTAAATCTACTAATATGCACTGTATCCCCATGTCTTCGTAGTATTTTACCCATTTATTCGTCTCTTCTGTGTCCGCGAGATCTGCCTTAGTCATAACTAAAAGTCGCGGTTTATTCTTGACGATATCATCGATACCGACTACTTTAGAAGAAAACGGTATTCTAGCATCTATCAATTCGATGACGAAATCTATTAAAAGATTCATCTTCTCAAGTTCTCTTTTAGTTTTTTCCATATGACCTGGATACCAGTTGATTTTCGTATTTTGTCGTTTTTCATTATTCATTTTCTTCACCTTTTTCATTATTATTTCGATTTTTTAAATCCATATGTTTCCATATTCTTCTGTACTGTTTTAATTGTTCTTCTTTTTTTACCTGTGCAACTGGATGATACATAGGTATTATCACAAAATCATCCATTAATATTTCTGGTAGTTTTGAAATTGTTTCTTTTAATGTTTTTTCAATATTAAATTTAAATATTTTTGACAATGACATTAAAGGGTAATACCCTAAAGTTAAAATAACCTTTGGTCTCACAATTTCAATTTGTTTTAAAAGATACTCACTACAGTTCAACGTTGAAATTTTTAAATCAATATTATCTCCTCTATATGTATTACCTTGCCTTGCACACATTATAGCATTTGTTATATAAATATTATCCAAAGAATATTTATTATTGGAAGACATGCTAATAAATCTCTCTAACACTTTTTTAGTATTGCTCTTTTCTGACTCCATCAATTCTTTCCAATTAGTTTTATCTTTATTTAATAAATTATGAAACTTTTTCATATCACTATAAGGACCCCAATCCTGACCGATAATCATAATTTCTGAATTTAATCTATTAAACCAATCTGTCCAAATAGAAGGAATATTCATACAAAAATCATAATTTCTATATATATTTATAAGTGATTTGTTAGAACATTTCATATTAGTACATTTTTTACATACAGATAATTTTTTTATTAAAAGATTAAACTCTTGTTCTCTCATTGTAAATTATCCTCATTCTTACATTCATTTAAATATTTATTATAAAATTCATCCATTGAAGAAATATATTTCTGGTCTTGAATTACTCTAAATTTTTCATATT
>CAZXXI010000059.1:0-7718 GCA_964644815.1 uncultured Muribaculaceae bacterium | reverse complement strand
TACTTATGTTTTTTTCAATTTTCTTACGTGTTGCATTTCGAACGAAAATTAAGCGCAGATTAAAAATTTGACTAAATGATAATTGTGTGCTAAAATACCTCGTGCTGTAAAAAGGGAGGCGTTTTTATTTATGATAAAAATTTTTAGAAATAGTGAAGAAGGCGCAAAAAAAGGCGATGTAAACATCGAAGAAGTAAAAAGGCAACAGGCGAAAGCCCGCATAATCAAATTTCTTTGCATTCTCATCGTCGTCTCTTCGATAAGTTATTATATCGGTTATGATTCTGCCAATCGTGAAACCCTCACCACTTATGTAAGTGAAGAGAAAAGCTATTCTTCTTCGAATAGAGAGCTAATCGGGTTTAATCCCATTGCATCGCTCTTCGAATGGCTAGAGAAAAACGAAATTGACTGTGCTACTTTAATCGACCAAGTCGCTTCTTCCTCTCGCTATGGCGAACAGTTCGCCGATTTAAAAAACCATCTTGCGGTCGATAAAGAAGACATAAAGAACGTTTTAGAGGGTCAAAAGGTTATGACCAAGGAAACATTATATATTGGAGATTCGCGCACACAGGGTTTGCTCATAAGTGGCGCTCTCGAAGAGGACAAGACGGTTTATGGAGTAGGCTATGGCTACAATTGGCTCATCGGTCGCGGCGAATTCTCTTCTAAGAAGAGCAACGCTACATCAGGTGGTATTGCCGGCTTAAAGAGCAAAATGGACAAAGATAAACCTTATAACATCGTCATCTGGCTAGGAGTTAACGACTTAAAAAGAGTGAGTGCATCAAAGTATTTCGAAGTATACAAAGACTTAGCTACAGGCGAATGGAAAAATCACGACCTATATATCGTCTCAGTCGGTCCTGTAAACGATGCTAAAAGCCACTACGTAAGAAATGCCGATATAGATAGTTTTAATGCATCCATGCAAGAATTGATAGGCGGAAGTCAGCTGAAAAACTTGCACTACGTCGACTTAGGACTATCCCAAAAAGATATAAAAAGATTCGATAATGCAGGCATTCACTACAGCAGACAGGATAGTCAAAACATCGCTAGTCTAGTCGCCGACGAAATCGCAAGAGTAGATTTAGAAAGACAAGCCGATTTGATAGAATTATTCTACGATGCAATTTCGTATATCGAAGAACTTAAAAATCATATCATCTTCGAAAGAACTAAACCTATAGAGTACCAACTAAAAAAGAATCGCGAATAGATTCTTTTTTTAATACCTAATTTTATCATCGCGATACTTTTTATATTCTTCGAACGCTTTTTTAGCTTTTTCGTTTTCGACGTGCACTTTTTTCAAAAAGTAATTTTTCGTACCCCTTAAATAATCGTATATCGCCTCATCTCTAAAGCCAATCTCTTCGGCATCGCTACAAGTATTCGCATAATAAACTTCCTCGATATTAGCCCACATAATTGCCGCTAGACACATCGGACACGGTTCAGCATTGACGAACATTTTACAACCGCTTAAATCTTGAGTTCCGAATTTTTTAGAAGCCTCACGAATGGCGTTTATCTCGGCATGAGCAGTGCAATCGTGACTTTCAAGAACGGTATTGTGGGTAGAGGCTACGATATTTTCTCCCTTAACTATTACTGCCCCAAAGGGACCTCCAGCTATAAATCCGTTTTCTGCATTCTTCTCAGCTTCTTCTATAGCTAAATCCATCGCCACGAGTTCTATTTTTTCCATAACATACTCCTTCAATCTTTCATAACATAACACAATTGTACTATGCTTCTATATGTGATTGCAATCGTTTTCTTCTAAAAAGATAGATCGAATAGACGAGAAAATATGTAAACTTTCTTCCATTTTTACAGATAGTTTGAAACTATTTTGCGCAAAAGTCTTTGTATTTTGTGAAATCTGTGGTATAATCGTCTCATTAAGCAGAAAGGAAGTGGGCAAAATGTTGACCCACTTTTATAATGGTGGTGAATTGTGAAAGAGAAAATAACTAAAATTCGAGAATCGATTACAGAACCTATGGAAAAATTGGGAATTATAGTAGATGATATAGTCTACGAAAAAGAAAATGGTTATAACTTCTTAAAGATCACTTTGGATAAAGTGAATGGCTTAGATATGGATGCCATAGTAGAAGCTACGAATATAATAAATCCCATCGTAGATGAGTTAGATTTAATCGATGAAGAATACATATTAGATATTTCTAGTAAAGAAAGAGGTAATTAAAAATGGAAAAGAAAGAAGCAAAAAAGTTTATCGAAAATGTTCACTTGATTGCAAAAGAAAAGGGGATTGATGAAAGCATCATCTTTGACGCCATGGAACAGGCTTTAATAACGGCTTATAAGAGAAACTACAATTCGAAAACTAACGTCTTACCCAAAATCGATAGAGTAAAGGGCGATATTAAAATATTCTCTTACTATACTGTCGTCGAAGACTACATCGATCCAGAGGTTACTATCGACGAAGAAGGTAACGAAGTCGTCATCGAACCTGAAGTTCCTGTCGATGCCCAAATACTTTTAGAAGATGCGAGAAAGATAGTCCCAGATATCGAAATAGGCGAGACTTTCGAACAAGAAGTTACGCCGGATGACTTCGGTCGCGTTGCCGTTCAAACTGCTAAACAGGTTTTAATCCAAAAGATTAGGACAGCTGAACGCGAAAGCATTATGGCCGACTTCGATGGCAAAGAAGGCGAAATGATGCTCGGCATGCTCGCGATGGAAGACAATAAGAACTACTATGTCGATTTGGGTAGAGCCCGCGGAATACTTCCTAAGAGTGAGATGATTCCGGGCGAAGAAGTCGTCATGGGTTCTAGCATAAGAGTCTATCTTCAAAAAGTCGAAGAAACTCCTAAAGGACCTTTGATTCTCTGCTCGCGCAAACACTATAACTTCGTAAGGCGCCTCTTCGAAAGCGAAATACCGGAGCTCATCGACGGTACTGTCTTGTTATATGGTGTCGCAAGAGAGCCAGGCCTAAGGAGCAAAGTTGCCGTCTACTCGAACGAAGAGAGAATAGACGCAATAGGAGCTTGCATCGGCGAAAAGGGAACGAGAATTGCTAGCATCTTAAAAGAACTAAACGGCGAGAAAATCGACTTAGTTCTCTACACAGAGGATCCAGCTGAGTTCATCAAAAATGCCTTGAGCCCTGCTAAAAACGTCTACGTATCTATAGACGAGACGGCCGAAAAGAACGAAGCCTTTGTCGTCGTTTCCGATGACGAATTATCTCTTGCCATCGGTAAAAAAGGTTCAAATATCCGCCTTGCTTCCAAGCTTACCAAATATCATTTGACGGTTAAATCGATGAGCCAAGTAAACGAAGAGGGTAATAAATGATGAAGCCTAGGAAGATTCCTATGCGCCAGTGCATCGTCACAAAAGAGAGATACCCTAAGCAAGAACTGCTTCGCATCGTCAAATATGAAGGAGTAGTCAGTGTCGATGTGACCGGCAAAAAAAATGGCAAAGGATGTTACATAAAAAAGGACAAAGACGTTCTCGCCAAAGCTAAAAAGACTAAAATCATAGATAGAACTCTCGACTGTGAAATAGACGAAGCACTCTATGAAGAAATCGAGAGTCTCATAGATTAGAAAGGAACAGTGATTCACTTATGAGTGTAAAAGAATATGCTCAAGAATTAGGAATAACAGTTCAGGAAGTGTTAAAAAAGTGTACATTTCTCGGACTTAAAGCAGAAAATGCAAACGACTTTTTGGACGACGATGCTATAGTCATGCTCGACAATGCTATCGACATAATGGATTCAGTCGAAGATGAGGACAGTGCTACCTCTACCGTCGACATCGAAGACGAAGAAGAATTAGTCATCGAAAACGAGATAAAGGACACTAAACGCAAATCGACTGGAACTAAGAAAAACTATACTGTTAACGAAAAAAATAACTATGCTAAAAAGCGCAAAGAGATGTACAAAAACAAAGAGAAATTGCAATCTACCACCAATGCGAACGAAGATATCGTATTATATAAAGAGGGCATGTCTGTAAACGATCTCGCCGATTCTTTGGGACTAAAAGGCAACGAAATCATCGTCAAATTGATGTCGATGGGACTTATGCTTTCGCTTAATCAGAGCATAGACTTCGAAAATGCCGAAATAATAGCTTTAGAATACGGCAAAACTCTAAAGAAAGAGAGCACACAAGATGTATCCAACTTCGAAGAATTAGAAATCGTCGATAAAGAGGAAGACCTGAAGACTCGTCCGGCTGTAGTTACTATCATGGGTCACGTCGATCACGGCAAAACTACACTTCTGGATTTCATCAGAAATTCGCACGTCGTCGATGGCGAATTCGGAGGTATAACTCAACACATCGGTGCTTACCAAATAACTTATGATGGCAAACCGATTACCTTTATAGATACACCGGGGCACGCAGCTTTCACCGAGATGCGTGCAAGAGGTGCATCTATCACCGATATCGTCATCATCATCGTCGCTGCCGACGACGGCGTCATGCCTCAGACTGAAGAAGCGATAGACCATGCCTTATCCGCTAACGTACCTATCATCGTCGCCGTCAACAAAATAGATAAACCGGAAGCTAACATCGAGCGCATCTACACCGAGATGGCTGCTCACAATATCACCCCAGAAGCTTGGGGTGGAACGATACCTTTCGTCAACATCTCAGCTAAGACGGGTGAAAATGTCGAAGAGATTTTGAAGACTATCCTTGCTATCGCAGAGATAAACGAATACAGAGCTAATCCGAACAGATACGCGAGTGGTACCGTCATCGAATCGCGCATCGATAAGGCGAGTGGTGGAGTATCGAGTTTGCTCATCCAAAACGGTACTTTGCGGCTTGGCGACCCTATCGTCGTCGGAACAGCCTTTGGAAAAGTGCGCACTATTAAAAACGACTTAGGCATGCCTATCGTCGAAGCTGGTCCTTCTACGCCGGTCGAAATCACCGGCCTAAATGGCAATCCTAGTGCCGGCGATAAATTCATGGCTTTCGAATCTGAACACCAAGCCAAAGAAATCGCAGCAATCCGTTCGAACAATGCAAAAGCTACTAAATATAAGACCGACATCGTCTCTTTCGAAGACATGTTCAGTCAAATCCAATCCGGAACAAAAGAGATTAACGTCATCTTAAAGGCCGACGTCCGCGGAAGCGAAGAAGCCGTCCGAAACGCTCTTTTGAAAATAGACGTCGAAGGCGTTAAAATCAAAGTAATCAGAAGTGGAATAGGCGCTATTACCGAATCCGATATCGTCCTTGCCAACGCCTCTAATGCCATAGTCATCGGTTTCAATGTCGTTGCCTCCGGAACTACCAAAGAAGCTGCTAAAGAGTACAGCGTCGAGATAAGACAGTACACAATCATCTACAAACTGGTAGAAGACATCGAAGCCGCTATGAAAGGTATGTTAGACCCAGAGTACGTCGAAAAAGTCACTGGAACTGCTGAGATTAGACAGCTGTTCAAATACTCTAAAGTCGGAACTATAGCGGGCGTAAAAGTATTAAAAGACGTCGTGAAAAACGGTTCTCAAGTTCGCATCATCAGAGATGGTACGATTATCTACGACGGTAAAATATCCAGCATCCAAAGAGAAAAAGACTCCGTCAAAGAAGTCAAAGAGGGCTATGAATGTGGAATCACTATCGAAGGCTATAACGACTTAAAAGTGGGTGACATATTCGAGACCTACGAGATGGTCGAGGTGAAAAGATGAGTCTAAAGACTAAGCGCATCGCGAGCCAAATCGCTAGAGAGATAAGTGTCATCTTGAACGAAGAGGCTAAAAACGAAGTGCTAAAGAAAGTCAGCATCACCGACGTCACTGTCGACTCCGATTTGACGTTCGCCAAAGTCTATTTCATGACGAGATTAGAAGACACCAAATTTGTCGAAGATGAGCTCAACGAAGCGGCCGGTTTTATAAGAAAAGAACTGGCCCATTCGCTTAATCTTCGAAATACGCCCGAATTGAGGTTCGTCTATGACAAATCTTTGGATTACGGAGAAAGGATAGAAAGCATAATAGAAAAAATCAACGAGGAGTGATAAAAATGACATTTATAAAAAATGCAACCGATTTAACAGAAAAAGAAATGATCGTTTTAAAAAAGTTATATCTAAAATACTTCAAGGAAGTATATATGGACTGTAGAACAAAACACCCCGGACTCAGTCGCATAAAGACTAAACTAAACGCCAGAAAATATACCGAAGATGTGTTGAGACAGATTAAAAGTGGTCAAGCTACATCGTTTGTGTCGTTCGATGGCATGAAAGATGACTCACAGCCTAATGGCTTCATAACGGGACAAAATACAAGTATAGCTACTATTACCCATTTCTACGTCGATATCAAACATTTAGGCTGGCGAAGAGAAAATATTTTAGAGCTCTACAAGAGACTGGCATTGAAGTTTAAAAGACAAGGCTCAAGCCAGATAATCGCTAGAAGTGACTTACAAAATCACATTTTAAACGATTACTTAGAAACTCTATCTTTCGACTACCAAAGACTCGAAGGAAGCAAAGTGGAATATGGTAGAAAATTGTAAAGAAAACGGCTTTTTAGTCGTTTTTAAACCATCCGGCTGTACCAGTCGCGATGTAGTAAATAGAGTCTCTAAAATTCTTCATACGAAAAAGATAGGGCATACGGGAACCTTAGACCCCTTTGCCACTGGAATTTTAATCCTGACGATAGGCAAGTATACGCGTCTAAGTGACTATATCACTAGCGTTTACAAAGAATACGTCACAGAAGCAGTATTAGGTTATGAGACCGATACGCTCGACTACACCGGCAAGACGACTTTAGAAAGCGATAAAATGCCGACTAGAAAAGAAATCGAAAAAGCTATACTGAAATTTAAAGGGCATTATCTCCAAGAAGTGCCACTTTACTCAGCTGTAAAAATAGATGGTCAAAAACTGTACGAATACGCTCGCAAGGGAATTCAAATAGAACTTCAGTAGCGCGAGGTCGAAATAAAGGATATAGACATATTAGCAATAGAAGACGATACCTTTAAAATTCACTGTACGGTTTCTAAAGGAACATACATCAGAAGTCTAGTGCGCGACATCGGAAGAGAGCTCGGCACCTATGCGACGGTGACTAGCCTTGAAAGGACTTCTTCCGCGGGATTCACTAAGAGTGACTCCTACACTTTAGAGGATATCGAAGCTGGCCACTATAAACTTTTGGACTTATCGGATGTACTGCAAGATTTAGAAGAAGTAACTCTCGATATAGATATGTATAAAAAAGTTGCCAATGGTGTAAAGCTAGTACTGGATAAGACTAGCGAGTACCTAAAGTTCGTCTACGACCAAAAACCGGTTGCCCTTTACAAGAAAGAAGACGACTGCTACAAAATGTTTATCAAATTTTAAATATATTGGACAAGCGCTAAAAAGCTTGTCTTTTTTCGACACAAAAAACACATCTATCATTATATAATAGAGTGGGAAGAATAAAACTTCAGCGGATAGTTGCAATTTCGCTTGCGTTAACCCCATTTGAAGTTGTATAATTTAATCAAGATAAAAGAGTAGACATATGTCGAATATTAGTAGCGAAAAGGAGCATGTCTTTATGGAAAAGAAAAATAGCACAAAAATAGTACTAGGGGTAATCTTTGTCGCGAGCATCGCAGTTATCATAGGTTCCTTATCTTATGCTTACTTCTCTATAGATACGA
>CAZXXI010000058.1:0-7857 GCA_964644815.1 uncultured Muribaculaceae bacterium | reverse complement strand
GAAATATGGTAAACAGAAAAGAAGACTATAAATATCTTTGTCAGCTCTTTGATGAACAAACGAACTTTGAAGATGCTCAAAAACTGGGTTGTGCAGTACTCGGAGTCGACATAGTGAGACACTTTAAAGGAACGAGTATGTTACAAAGTGACTATATAATTCCATCTCTTGCAGTCGAACCAATTTATATTAAGATTGACCCTGTTAAGCGAGGAGTAAAGACACAAAGCATAAAAGAACCGATTAAGGATAAAAGTAAAGAAAAAGAACTTCTCCTCGAAAATTTCCAACGTGAAGAAAAGAGAAAAAGGCAAATACTTACAAACTTTATTGCGAATGGCAAAAAGGAATTGACGGGCCCAGTAGACATACTTCCTGAAGAAAGAGACTACATATTTAAACTTCTAGAAAAATCGAAAAGATATCTGGAAAAAGATGTGTTTACCGGAGTAGATCCGATATTTGGGAAAAAATACACCATAAAATATACGGATGGACGTTGCCAATTAAAAGCTATAGATGGCACCTTTGAAATGGACGCTATCGAAATAGTATTCGGAGGATAAAATGGAAGAAGTATCATTGGAAAAAGAAATGAATTTACTATTAAATAACTTTTGGATTACGAAAGACAACGACAAAGAAAACTATTATCTCCTAAAAAAGAACCAAGATAAAATAAGGGATTTTATGCACCGAACTGCTGGCAATAAATTGATTGTTCATGACCGTTTCATTAAGCTAGAGAAAATTCCAGCCAATGCCCGTAAAGAATTCGGAATAAATACGTTTACTAGAGTTTTAGATTACGTCATTCTCTTCATAATGCTCATATACCTAGAAGATAAGACGAGAGGAGATAAATTTATCCTATCTGAACTTATCGAGTATATCAAAAATACTGCAGTTACATTAAAACTGGAACACATACCTAATTGGGATAACGCCTCTGACCGTCGGAGTCTAATACGTATAATCGATTACCTAATTGGACTCGATGTCATATACCTCCGCGACCAAGACAGTAAAAATTTCCAAGAAAACGTAGAGGCAGACGCATTATATGAAGCAACAGGGCTTGCAAATTATGTCGTGCCGTCATTTGATTTCGATATTTATGACTGCAAAACTCCCGAAGATTTTCTAGATTTAGAATGGAAAGATCAAGATTTCGAGAAAGGTGAAGTTCGTAAATACAAAGTTTATCGTCATCTTCTCTATGCTCCAGCAACTACTAAAGATGAATTAACTTGGGGAGAGGAAGACTACGTTAAACATCTACATAAAACGATTGAAAAAGAACTACAAGAAAAAGTCGGGTTGGAAGTAGAAATAACTAAAAATATGTTTATGACTTTAGAAGACGAATATGCAGTTCAAAAAGAGTATTTTCCTAATACTAAAAATATGAGCGACCTGATTTTGCTCATTAATAAGATGCTCAAAGATTACAAGACAAATAAAAGTATAGAAGTAGAGGCTGATGAAACATTCACACTTTCGCGAGGAGAATTCGATACGATTATTAAAACTACAAGAGAAGAAAAGAGCGCATATTTTAGTAAAAAATACACAGATATGCCCCTTAACAAATTGTTTGAAGAAATCTATGCTGCGATGGAATCCTATCATTTCATAATGCAAAAAGATGATATGATAATCGTTTATCCATTGGTCGATAGATTTATCGCAAAAATAGAAGAAAATAAAAAAAATGAATACGAACAGCTAACGAATGAAGGTGAAAATGATGAATTATAAACCTACGAGAATAGGATTACTAAATTTCTGGTTATATGACGATGAAGAATTTGACTTTGCTGATGGCAAACTTTTGTTACGAGGAGAAAACGGTTCTGGCAAATCGGTCACTATGCAATCTTTTATCCCGCTCATTTTAGATGGAAATAAATCGCCTAAACGATTAGATCCATTTGGCAGCACAGACAAACATATCGAAGCCTACCTTTTAGGTGGCTATGACACCGAACAAAAAGATGAGGCGACTGGCTATCTATATATGGAGTTCTATGAAGAAGAAATGCTTAAATATGTCACTATTGGTATGGGACTTCACGCCAAAAAAGGAAGACCTGTCGACTTTTGGGGATTTGCTATTACCGACGGAAGACGCATAAACAGGGATATTTTCCTATATAAACATCGCGTTCAAAAAATCCCTTTGAGCAAAAATGAACTGCGTTCAGAACTCAGTTCAACTAATATCCTCGTCGATACGACTAAAGAGTATAAAAAGATGGTAAACAATCTCCTCTTTGGGTTCCAAAACATTGAAGATTACGACGAGTTTATAAATGTCTTGATTCAACTGCGCAGTCCAAAATTATCCAAAGACTACAAACCTACTGTCTTGATGGGTATTCTAAGTAAGGTATTACAACCGCTCACCGAAGATGATTTAAGACCACTATCTGATGCCGTCGAAGAAATGGATAATACGAAAGAAAAAATAGAACAACTTAAAAAACATCTTAAACAATTATCTTATTTGATGCAGTCTTATAAGAATTATAATGAATCAATTCTCTATAAGAAAGCTAGCAATTACAGAGACAGTATTTTAATAGCAAAAAAATCAGAAACTGAGCTCACTGAATTGGAAAATACAATTGCAGAATCGAAAAAGAGAATTTCAGAAATTGATGAGAACCTCAAATCTCTCGAAGTCGAACTGGAAGCTGCCAAAAAGTCTCGTGCTGAACTCGACAGCAAAGATTTGGATAGCAATATCCAAAAAATCAAAGAGCTAGAAAAGGCCATCGAAAACTTGAATAGAGAACTTACCAATCTTACCAATAGACAAAATGAACAAGAAAATAGAAAAATAGATGCAGAGAACAAGAAAAAAGAATACGAAGATGAATCGAGTGCTATCGAAAGAAGAATATCTAAAACGTTAAATTCTATCGAGTCATTATGCGATGAAGTCATGTTCAAAGAACCGGTCCTTCTTTTAAAAGACTTCCAAAAAGACAATAAAAACAAAATCGATTTCGAATCTATTCTGCAAAGAACACGTAGTTATAGTCAAAAATTGGCCCAAGTTCTTGCCAAGCTAAAAGAAAAGGCCACTAAAGAAGAGGCGCTCGGTGAAATTGAGACTGAATTAGAAAATTTCAATAAAGAGCAAAGCGAACTCTTACGCGAGATGGAGAAGTGCCATACATCTTTAGATGAAATACTCATGACCATGCGTGACGAAATACTTGTTCTCGAGAAAACCAACCGCTTTGTCAAATTCAATGAAGAAGAAAAGAATAGACTTCTAAGTCCAACAATTGATTTTTCGAAGAAAAACTATACAGATGCTAAAACATTCTACTTAAGCCTTGCCGAAGCTTATTGCAAAGAAGCAAATAGAGAATACTATAACATCGAAAATAAACTAAAAACCGTCCGCGAAAATCTCGGTACACTACAGTCCGAATTAGAAGAATTAAAAAGTCGCAAAGAAGAAGAGATAGCGCTAGATTCAGAAGAGCAAGAAACTTATGCTTTCTTAGGCAGTCAAAAAATACCATTTATTCCTTTCTATAAAGCTGTAGATTTTAAAGCAGACCTTTCAGCAGAAGCGAAAAATCACATCGAGTCTACTTTATATAAAGCTGGACTCTTGGGTGCATCGATAATCGCACATGAACATTTGAATAAAGTGACAAACCATAAGGGCACATTCGTAATACCTGGTCCAAAGAAAAAGAACAATTTAACCGAGTATTTTGAATGTGCTAAAGATGTCGACTTCGACAAAAAGATAATACAAGATGTCTTGAAATCTTTAAGCATTGATAAAGATGAATTAATATCATTCTCCGAAAATTCTTACAAAATAGACAACATATATGGTTACGGTTCACGCAGCGAATCTCAAAAATACATAGGTATTCTCGCGCGGATTCAAGCTCACCAAAAGAAAATAGCAGAGAAAGTCGAAGTCATCAAGGCGACAGAAGACACTAAAGGTCAATTAGAACACCTCTTAGATAAGAAAAAATCGGAGCTTTTAGAAATCGAACATGAGAAAACTTTATTCCCATCTGAGACTAAAGCGGAAGAGATTTTAACAGAAGAAAACAAACTAGAAGTGAAACTCGACATCAATAAAAAGAACATTGGCATAACCGAAGAAAAAGCTTCTGTTTTGAATGAAGCTTTGGGGAAATTATATAGAGAAATAAACGACTATAAAGATGTAATTACACTTCCGTTGAGCGAAGAAGCAATCGACGACGCAGCGACTTCGACGACTATGTTAATAGACAGAATCAACGATTTAAAAGGTGATTATTATGAGCTCGTTCAAAATAGGGAAAATCTCTTATTCGTCAACGATAGATTAGATGAAATTACATCTTCACTAGGAGATATTTATTTTAAAATAGAAGATAATAAAAAGATGACTCAAAAATATAAGACTACAAAAAATAATATTGAGGAAATCTTAAATACTGAAGAGACGATAAAGCTGAGTTCGCTGTTGAGGACTCTCGATGAAAAAATCGACATGATACCAAAGAATCAAGGTGATTTAAGACAGGAAAAAGGAACTCTAATATCCGCCTTATCGAATTACGAAAATACTTTAAATACCAATAGAAAGATGCATACATTAAAAGAAACAGAAACAAAAATATATGAAGATATATTCAAAAGAGAATACGATTTACACTATGTCATGGAAGATGCTGGAGAATATGAGAGCTTGGCTAATATAGTACTCGATAAGTTGAGTTCTAAAAAGGATTATGACGATAGAACGCTCTTCGAAAACTTCGTCGACAATTATAACAAGTACAAAAATGAACTCGCAGAGTACAAGCTATCATACAAGACTATATTCGAGCATACAGAAGAAGATGAGCATCTTAAATCTGTCTATGACACCGCTACTAGAAAAGATTATACGGCCGTTTACCAAGGACGTTCTGTGAACCTCTTCGCTCTCGAAAAAGAACTTGCGGAGGCGATAACAGAAAATGAACAGATTATAAGTGAGCAGGATCGCAATCTTTTCGAAGAAATTCTATTGAAAACGGTAGGCAACAAGATTCGTGAGCACATAGACGACGCTAAGAGCTGGATTAAATCGATAAATCAGATTATGAAAGATATGCAAACTTTGAGTGCACTTTCATTCCAGCTCGAATGGCATCCTAAAGATAAGGATTCAATCGACGAAATCGACACGCGTGAGCTCATAAAACTTTTCAACATCGACGCAGATATGATTAAACCATCTGACAGCGATAAGCTGATTAAACATTTTCGTTCTAAGCTCAAAAACCGTATCGATGAGGAGACGCACGAAAGTTACTCCGATATCATCTTTGAGATATTAGACTACCGTAACTGGTTTGAGTTCAAAATGTATTATATTAGGGCAGGTGAAAACAGGCGCGAACTTACCGATAAAATCTTTTCTGTTTTCAGTGGTGGAGAAAAAGCTAAGACGATGTATTTGCCACTCTTCACCGCAGTATGCGCTAAACTACAAAGTGCACATTCCAATGCTCCACGTCTTGTCGCCCTCGATGAAGCATTCGCCGGAGTAGACGACGCAAATATTCGCGAAATATTTGGAATTATGGACTCATTGAACCTCGATTACATTCTCACATCTCAAGCTCTTTGGGGAGATTTCGATACCATCAAAGAACTCGGTATATCGGAATTATTGAGACCTAATAATTCATCAGTCGTCGGCATAAGACGCTACCACTGGAATGGATATGTAAAAGAAGTAGTACAAAAGGGGATATTGAATGATGAACCTATGGACTTATTTTAAAACACACAAAGAATTTGATAGGATGTTAAATGCTCTAAAAGATAAATACATATCTCTAGGGCGCTATAGTGGTACAGTCGAACTAAAAAACTTGACTGAACTAGAGGCAAAGGAACTATCGAAATTCTTCGGACAGAAATTGCTTGCTGGACAAACTCTTAAAACATCTTTTTCTAAAATAGAAAAGAGACTCGGGAATACCATCTACGAAAATTTTACCTGGGAAGAGCTTTTTACTAACTATTTTGGAAAGCACCCTGTTTCTAAATCAACTATAAAAAAGCAAAAGTTAGAAGATGAACAAGAATTTTTTCAAAACATAATTCAAAACTTGTCTGAGCCACTAAAAAGAAAATTTACTGAGATTATAGAAGAAAAGGGGCCCATTCAAAATACGATAGTAAAAAGGTATCACAAGGAAAAGAATTTTAAAATGGAGCTGTCTTACATATTAGATATTGTAGATCATTTAGAAGAGCTGACGCCGAGCACTCTTCCTTTGATAGCTTCCCATACCGGCAATCCTCATTTTTTAGATATGAATACGCAAAACAGTAACCTGTTTATAAAAATTTTAGCCAGATATAAGGAACTAGACGAGCCAGCTACCAATCAAGAAAAAATAAACTTTCTGTCAGAATTTGGGATTGGTGTGGATGATTTATCTAACTATGCGATTACGTATATACTTGACAGCGACGCTTCATTTATAAAGAGTTTTAAAGAGGCTAAAGAACCGTTAAACATAAATCTTCATAACATTTCCAAAATAGATAAGTTATATACTGAGTCTGGTCAGGTATTCGTCTTTGAAAATCCGTCCATTTTATCTAAGTTGATTTCATTGGAAGTGCCTATTATTATCACTTCTGGTAATCCTAATTATGTGGTATATAGACTACTAGACAAACTTACACAAAGTAGAGTCAATATCCACTATAATGGTGATTTTGACCCAGAAGGACTTATAATTGCAAACAATCTTAAAAAAAGGTACCCAAATCTACATTTGTTCTGTTATGATTCTGTAGATTTCTATAATGCATTATCTAACAACGCCCTTAATAACCAAAGATTAAAAAAGCTTAGAAGTGTAGATGATACAAGCCTTCAAACAATAGTTAATCTTCTTATAAAAGAAAATGCATGCGGTTACCAAGAAAGCAATTTAATTAGAATTAAAGAATATATAGAAAGTTTTTTGGTCAATTAAATAAGTTTTAAACAAAACATACCACTTAGTAAGTGATTTGCTCAAAAATATCACATTCTCAAAGCATAGGCATATGCTATAACGAGGATGTGTTTTATTATGAAAAATACTTACGATAACTTAAATAGAGCTTTAACAGGAGTCGTAATCGATCCCGGACATGGAGGCGTCTCTAAAATCCAAAAATAAAAGAATGGCTATAAAGATAAGTAAATATAAGAAATTAAGGTACTTTGGTAGGAAAGTATCTATTTTAATGGTATAATATATTTAAATGTTTTATGGAGGTAATTATTGTGTTAAATAAGTTGTACGAAATTAAAAATGATAGTCCAAAGCCTATTGAGTGGGAAAAGTATTGTGTGGAAGTATTAAAAGAATATCATAATCTATTAAATAATTTTCAAAATGATGAAATAGTTTTTCAAAAATTTTTTGAGATATTTGGAGAGTCTGGGCATTATCCCTTTATGGAAACAATTATATCACAGCCTGACATTGGAACTATTTTTCAGCGAAAACCTGATTTTGTATGGCTTGCTCAAGACAGCTTAACTTTTTCACCAGTTTTTGTTGAGATTGAAAAACCATCTAAAAAAATGTTTAATAAAAACAAAACTACAACAGCAGAATTTAATCAAGCCTTAAATCAAATTCGTCAATGGAAATTCATATTAAATGATCCAATTAATGTTCAAGTATTAAAAGACTATTTTTCTTTGCCTTCTTATATTCGAGATAAAACATTTAATCCCCAATTTTTATTAGTCTATGGTCGGCGTGACGAATATCAAAATAATAAATTACTTACAGGTATAAGAGCTGCACACAAAAT
>CAZXXI010000057.1:0-7941 GCA_964644815.1 uncultured Muribaculaceae bacterium | reverse complement strand
TCATAGAAGAGTTGCGGAAAACAGGTGTTAATGAAAAAGACATAATATATATAGAACTCGATAAAAAAGAATATAAAAATATTAGGACACCTAAAGAGCTCGAAAACACTATAGACAGTATGATAAAAGATAAAAACTTTAAATATCTATTCATAGATGAAGTTCAAAACGTAGAAGGATACGAAAACGTCGTAAATGCCTATCGCGAAGAAGGAAACTTTTCGATATTTTTGACAGGTTCGAATTCCTACCTGTTAAGTGGTGAATTGGGTACTAAGTTGACTGGGCGATACATAGAAATAGAAATGTTACCGCTTAACTTTTACGAGTACATAGATATGAAAAAATTCTTGGGAAAAGCTACAGATTCCAATATATATAAAGAATTTGAAGAGTTTATTCGAAATGGAGGTTTTCCTGGCTCGCTCTATTACGATTCTTACGAAGATAAAATGCTATATACTCGCAATGTAATAGAACAGATTTTTGAAAAAGATATAAAGAATCATAAGAAAATTAAAGATAAATCTCTATTCGAAGTGATTGAAAAATTCGTCATCAACAATTTTGGCTCTATAATATCGATTGGAAGTATCTATGAATATTTGACTAAAAAAGAGAAAATATCCCTCGACAGAAGAACGATAAAGAATTACATTGAAGTTTTAGAAAATGCTAAAATCATCTATCCTTGTGAACTGTTCGATATCAAATCCAAGAAAGTTTTAACCGGAGATAAAAAGTACTATCTTGCCGACTTGAGCATATACTATGCCCTTAATACCGACAATAGAATCAACTATGGGCCGACATTGGAAAATGTCCTTTACTCATATCTCAAAGGTCACGGGTATAGCTTGAGCGTAGGCAAAATCGGCAATCTGGAATGTGACTTTATCGCTAGAAGTGGTATCGATGAATATTTCTACATACAGGTTTCTAAAAATATAGACGATAAGAAGACAGAGGAAAGGGAATACAAACCGTTCTACGAAATTAAAGAAATGTATCCTCGTTATCTCTTCGTATCCGACATGGTACTCCAAAAAAATGTCGACGGCATAAAAAACGTCAATATAGTAGAATTTATAGGAAATAACGAAAAATTATAGAGTTATCGACCACTTTTGGCCATGTATAGTGGAAAAGTGGTCGATAACTCACTTTTTTAATGATTAAAACTAAAATTGTATTTGACAAAAGATATAAGCTTAAATATAATAGTCGATGTTTGAGGTGACAAAATGGAATATAAAATAAGTAATCTGTTTCCTACCCGTTCTAACGAAGTATATGTCCATATCTTAGATGTCCATAAAACGGACGAACAACTAAAGGGCGACTATGGAGTTCTATACGGAATAAAGACAAATGAACTTAAAAATCAGAAAGAATTTTTTGCTACGCTAAAAAGTGCTATTTTAAAAGGCTATATAACCAATTTTGAAATAGGCGATAAGTGTCAAATAGATTGGTTTGAAATAAGAGACGACTGCGCTATAGACCACTTCGATATTATTAACTTCTCTAATGTCAACCAGTCTTTCTTAGAAGAGTTGAATTGCTGCGAGCAGCTATTTAAAAAGAATCGCTGCGGTTGCCAAAATAAAGCGCTTCGAAATCGACTTAAATACTCTCAAGAAAACGATATCTTTGCTAAAAGTTACGAAGCGATGGAATCGTGGTATAAAGATAAAACTCTAAAAGAAGCGACACCATTAGAAGAAAGGAATAAAATAGGTAAAACGGTCAAGAGATTTAAGCATCTTTTTACTAGAGCTTCTTTTCCTTCTCCTAAAAAATTAGCCAAGAGAAGAAAGAAATACGCTATAGGAAGAATTTTGTCGTTGCTGTTTTATTCGCTCCTCGGCTACGCCATGTTCATAAGTGGTATGCCAATGCTCACGATTGCCTTTCTAGCGTGTACTGCTATAACTCAAAAGCTTTCTATCGATATAGAAAAAGAACTCGTCAAAGAAAGCGTCATAGCCGCTACCGAAAGTTTTATCGACCACTTTGCAAATGGTGAAGAAGTAGAACAATCAGAATCCTTGCCGTCGTTCGTCGACTTCGTCGATAGAGACATAAATTATTTAAAGAACAACACCAAGAATAGAAAACTCCAAGACGACTTAGAGAGCCTTGCTCGCGATTATTCGCGCATTAAACATGACCAGTTTAAACGCACCGTCGATGGGGCCACAATACCTCTAAACGAAGCTATAACTTATAAATATGATTTTATGGCAAAATTGCTAAACTATGAAATAGAAATGTACAGTCAAAATCGCCGCTTTGGTACGACAGACCAAGAGACTGTTAAAGCTACCGAAGATTACTTTTTCGCAATGATGAACTTCATAGGTTGGACTTCTTCTAAAATATTGAAATACCCATTTTTAAATCGACTCTTTGAAGAAGCGAGAAGGGTAGCTAAGATGTATTATGAAGGTTACGAAATAGAAATACGCGAACTTTTCAAACTAGCTCTTAAATATGCTCGCCACGTCGATACTGATGACATCAACTTAGAAGAGTTTGCCGCTAGCTTAAAAGATATCCAAAAAGACATCGTTGCCGCGGCCGAATACAAAAAGAATGAAGCTATCAAATTGGAAGTACTCGCCGACTTAGTTATTGCCCAAGAAAAGCGTAAAGAAGAAAAGAGATATGCCGAAATTCAAAAGATATTTGCTGCAGACAAAGATAAAAAGAAGAACTTTAAACCTGTTAATTAATACTTTAAAAACGGTCCACTTAGGGCCATTTTTTAAATGTAGCTTTACTCTCAGCTTGACATTGGCGCCTTGTTTTTTTATTTTCACTATGATAAGATAGACACGGTGATAAAAATGGCAAAGTACGATGAAAATTCGATAAAGATACTCGAAGGATTAGAAGCAGTTCGCAAGCGCCCTGGCATGTATATCGGTTCTACCGATAAAAGAGGAATGCACCATTTGGTTTGGGAGATTGTCGACAATTCTATAGACGAAATCATTAATGGCTACGGTAACAAAGTTCGCATCGTCATCCACCCCGACAATTCTATTTCTATAACCGACAATGGTCGCGGTGTGCCTATCGGAATGCACCCAAGCGGCAAAAGTACGCCAGAAGTCATCTATACAGTTCTCCACGCTGGTGGAAAGTTTGAAGAGGGCAACTATAAAGTATCGGGAGGTCTCCACGGAGTAGGTGGAAGTGTCGTCAATGCCTTATCGAAATGGATGGATGTCACTATTTGTCGTGATGGCAAAATCGTCAATATCAAATTTACCGATGGAGGAAAGGTTTCAGAACCTCTTCACGAAATCGGGAAGACCAATAAAACTGGTACGAGTGTCACATTCATGCCCGATCCGGAGATATTTGGAGAGAACAAATTCAGTTTTACTACGATCGCCGAACGCATGCAAGAAAATGCGTTTCTACTAAAAAACTTGACTATCGAAATCAAAGATGAGGAAGATGGTCTAAACGAGACATATCACTACGACGACGGTCTCATTTCTTTCGTCAACTATATGAACGAAGACAAGACTCCACTGCACAAATGCATCTATTTTCAGGGCACGAAAAACAAAATCGAAATGGATATCGCCCTTCAGTACACCGATGCCTACAGCGAATCCATCTTATCCTTCGTCAACAATGTCAAGACTTCAGACGGCGGTTCTCACGAAGTCGGCTTCAAAACCGGTATAACTAAAGTTTTTAACGAATACGCCCGCAACAACGGCCTATTAAAGGCCAAAGATTCCAATTTTGATGGCTCCGATGTCCGCGAAGGCTTGACCGCGATAATAAATTTAAAAATACCCGAAGAGCTCTTGCAGTTCGAAGGCCAGACGAAAGGAAAACTCGGTACTCCCGAAGCTAAAAGTGCCGTCGAACAGGTCGTCTGTGAACAACTCAAATACTTTCTTGAGGAAAATAGAGAAGTCGCTCTTGCCATTATCGAAAAAGCTTCTAAGAGTAGAGTAGCAAGAGAAGCCGCGCGCAAAGCTCGCGAAGAGGCCCGAAATGGCAAAGGAAACAAGAAGACTGAAAAGATACTTTCTGGCAAATTGACCCCACCACAAGCCCGCAATTCGAAGATTAACGAACTCTTCTTAGTCGAGGGTAATTCAGCAGGTGGTACGGCTAAAAAGAGTCGCGACAGAAAATTCCAAGGTATACTTCCTCTAAGAGGTAAAATAATAAATACTGAGAAAGCTAGTATGTCCGACATCATGAAAAATGAAGAGATTAATACTATAATCCACTGTTTAGGAGCAGGTTACGGTTCCGAGTTCGATATTGCCGACATCAATTACGATAAAGTGATAATCATGAGCGATGCGGATGTCGATGGAGCACACATCCAGTGTTTACTTTTGACTTTCTTCTACCGCTTCATGAAACCGCTTATCGAACATGGACATTTGTACATAGCGATGCCACCTCTTTACAAAGTTGAGACACCAAAAGATAATAAGGGCAAATATTTTTGGACGACTGAAGAGATGCAAGAATATACTTCCAAGTTGACGAATTACAAAGTTCAACGCTATAAAGGATTGGGTGAGATGAATCCCGTTCCTCTATGGGAGACGACTATGAACCCCGAGACGAGAAGTCTGATACAGGTTAGCATTCAAGATGCCGCTCTCGCCGAAAAGAGAGTCAGTACTCTGATGGGCGACGCCGTCGAACCTCGTAAAGAATGGATAAACGAAAATGTCGAATTTACACTGGAAGACTCTTACGAAATTTAAAAGGAAATTAAATGGCAAAAAGAGAACACAGATATTTTCTAAAAGTCGATGAATACATCGCCGATTTTAAATCTATAAAAGCTTTCCCGAACATGGAAAGCTTCTTGCAGTTGTCCATCTTTACTGGGCTCTTTCAAAATGCAAGCGAACTTTTAAAAGCCCTGGTCTCTCTAGGTTTAATAGCGACTTACGACGAAAATTCTGCTCCCGAAATAGTTAAATACGATAGAATTAGAGAAAAGTATACCCCTATAACGAACGACATCATCTATAAAAGAGCTTTTGCTTTACTGCACATCAGTTCTCTAAAAGAGTTCTTCTATAAAAATAGACACGATTATGCCATAATTCGTGAAATAATAGAGCAGTATCGCGCATACATGGAAGAAATGATTAGCGTTTTGTCTGAAAAGATAATGAGATTAAAAAACGGTTCTAATAGTGAAGAAAATGTACAGGACGAACTACATATGCGCGAAGACTCTCTTTACAGTTTTCGCTTGTGTTACGGTATTATCGATGAAATACTAAATTTGTTAGAAACTTTAAACGACAAAACGTTCACTAAAGATTTAGACTTGAAGTATGTCTATCTTTTAAACAAATTCGTCCACTACGAAACCCACTACATAGAAGGTACAAAAGAATCTTATAACTACCGAAGAATCGCGCGTTTAGCTTTTGTAGTGAGCTCTTTTCTCGATAAGTACCCTCAACTTCAAGAGCCAACTAAGACTCGAGCTCACGATTTACAAAGAGAAAAACTCTTAAAGATACTTAAAGCTGAATTAGCAAAGCCCCATACATATACTCATTTTCAGAAAAGCGAAGATACCGAAGAAATAGACGAATCCCAAACTCACTACGATTTACTAGATCCCGACTCTTACATGTTTTTAGAAGAAGAGGACTTCGCAAGACTTATAACTGAAACATCAGAGCAATCCGAGATAACAAGCATCGAAAATGACATAGAATGTCTAAGATGGTTGAAAGGAGAGAACGACGGTGCAAAAAAGCATAAATGATTTTTTAGGCTATCTCGAATTTGAAAAGAAGTATTCGGAAAATACCATCGCGAGTTACGAAAAAGATTTAGACGAATTTCATAATTATATAAAGACCACCAAACTGAATTTTAAAAGACTCACTTATGACGATGTGACCGATTATTTGATTAGACTAAAAAAAGAAAACTATAAGAGTACCTCAATCAATAGGCATCTCTCTTCGATTAGGAGTTTCTACGAGTATCTCTTGAATCAAAAGATAGTGAATAATTCGCCTTTTAAACTCGTAAGTGGTCCCAAGAAAGAGAAGAAACTTCCCAATTATCTGAAATATGACGAATTTATCGACCTGATAGAGTCGTGCGATGAAACTCCACTCGGCATTCGCAATCGCATGATATTGGAATTGCTCTTCGCCACTGGTATCCGTGTCTCTGAAGCAGTGAACATAAAGATAAAGGATATCGATTTTAAAAATCGCGAAATACGCATAACCGGAAAGGGTAACAAGATGCGTATCGTCTACTTCAACAAAGTATGCCAAGAAGTCATGAGCAAGTATGTACTTAATGCTCGCCAAGAGCTACTTAAGGGCAAAAAGTGCGATTATCTCTTAGTAAATCACCTCGGTAACTCTCTTACTAGAAGAGGAATCGCGGACATATTAGAAAAACTGATGAAGAAAAGTGCGATAAAACACAAGATATCTCCACATACGTTGAGGCACACTTTTGCAACGCTCCTCTTAAACGAAGGTATGGATATAAGAGAAGTACAGGAATTACTCGGGCATGCCCGTTTATCGACTACCAGCATCTACACTCATGTATCTAATGAAGAATTGCGCAGGGTTTATTTGAATGCCCATCCGCGAGCTCATAAAAAATAGAGTAAACCTCTTGTCAAAAGAAGAAGAAATGTGCTATAATACCATTGCTTTAGTTTTAAAGCTCGGTGTAATCCGCTGGTATATCGTATGATTGCATGACATTATATTTTATCGAAAGGAGACGAATAGGATGAATTTAGTTGATAAAGTCAACCAAAAACACACAAATCCTAACATTCCGGAATTCAGAACAGGTGACACAGTTCGCGTCAACGTCTGGGTTAAAGAGGGAAAAAAGGAAAGAATCCAAGCATTCGAAGGACTAGTAGTTTCTAAAAGAGGAGGAACTGTAAACGCCACTTTCACAGTAAGAAAGAAAAGTGGTTCTGTTGGAGTTTCTAGAACCTTCCCAGTTAACAGTCCTGTAATCGATTCTATCGTTGTCATTAAGAAAGGTATGGTCAGAAGAAAGAGACTAAACTTCTTAAAGGGAATGAAGAAAGAATACAAAGTTAAAGAAAGAAACTAAGAGAAGTACTGCCAAATGGCGGTATTTTTTTTTACGTCAAATTCTTAAATTACTATTGACTAGCTACCCCCCCCCCGAAGGTATAATGGAGATAGGGATAGAAAGTTGGTTAACTATGAAAAAGAAAAACAATACAAAAATAATACTAGGAGTCATTTTTGTCGCGAGCATAACTGTTATTATAGGTTCATTATCTTACGCTTACTTCAGCTTAGAGATGGGAGAAGTCAAGAATCAAGAATTATCAGTAACTTCAGGAACTATGCGCATGACCTTCAGCGATAATGACTCCGGATTTAATGGAAGCCTAAACTTTGGAGAATCGGCTGAGAAATTATTCATTCTTGAAAATACAGGAACTCTGCCAGTAGTAGGTAAGATAAACTTTGTCGACATTGTGAACACATATTTAAAAGGTTCTTTAACTTATAAGTTAGATTATAAAACGTCAGAAGAAGAAACTATTTGGACAGAAGTACTAGCTAAGAAGAATGTTCCCCAAAGCAGCACTCCTACGACAAAAGATTTATCTAAGAATATAGAGTTGCCAGTAGGAGCAAAGTATTATTATAGATTAACCATAACACTAGAAAACTTAGAGGGAGCAGACCAAACAGCAGATTTAAATGCGATATTCTCAAGTACATTTAACATAACAGAGCCAGGTGAGTCTCCATTTGACAAAGTGATAGCTAACGTCAATTCTAGCAATCCAAACTTTGCAGAACCAGCTACAACAGACGAAGGAATATATGCCTTAGAAGATGACTATGGAACAAGTTATTACTATAGAGGAGCTAGCCAAACAAACTA
>CAZXXI010000056.1:0-8124 GCA_964644815.1 uncultured Muribaculaceae bacterium | reverse complement strand
AAGGAGCTCTTACTTTTTAAAAAGTATCAAAGATGAGATTATTTTTGTAAACTCATTTCCAGCGATTTCTCACCATTATTTTCCACTTCGAACAATCTATCTAAGTTCTCCAAGAAGTCTAATACATCTATTATATCTCTTCCTTTCATGTATTCGCTCGGTTTAAATCCGAACCTCTTATAGAGAGTAAATATTTCAGCCTGAGATAACTTCTCCCTATAGCGGCGTATTATACTTCTTATCTCTTCTTTATCCAAGCTATCTATATCGATATAGTCTTCTCTTTTCTTCGCAATATCTAAGATGATAGAAAGAGGCGTTACTCTTTTCGTCGAAACTATGTATTTATCGTGCGTTTTGAAATATCTATAATACACTTCTTTCTGGGCGAGCGTCATGTCACCATTATATTTTAAATAATGTGCCCTTACCTCTTCATACGAATAATCCGGTACCCTTTTGATGCCTTTACTTTTCTTCGCTACAGCAATAGCTAAAAGGTTTATCATGCGATGTATCGATTTCTCATTGATATTTGGATAAGCTTCTTGCAATTTATCGAGACTCCATCCCTTTTCATAGTAAAGAACGAACAACTCCAAAGCCAAAGCCTTGTTTCCATAGAAAGGTATATCATCTCTTTCGACGTTAGCATAGAAATAATCGAAATCCAATCCCGGCTTACCGCCTTCTTGCAAATACTTTAAATATAGACGTAGCCTCTGTATGATGTATATTATATTGGAATAGTTCAGTCCCCTTTTCGCAGCTATCTCATTAAATGTCTTCTCCTCTTTATACAGTTCTACGAGTACCTCCCTATCGCTTTGGGTAAAATACTTGATATATGGCTCGACATCTACTTCATAACTTACTTGTCCTTTAATTTCACCACGTTCATAACGGCGAACACTTACTACCGCTTTATAAAGTCTTCCACGCACAGCCCTTAAGTTTTCTCCGTTCGTATCGCAGTATTCTTCTAGCGTACAAGCCGGTCTACCCGCTCCATACAGACTCGATAAAAGATCCTTTTCTTTAGAATTCAAAGGAACATGAGGGTCTTCTAAAATGGAACTTATCTCGTCTCTAGTTATAAAGTCGTAAAGAGCTCTCGCTAGCCCTAACTTTCTCTCAGCTATTTTTGTAATACCGTTGTTCTTATAATATCCTACGTCTGTCTCATTTAAACCTAACTTAGCACCTATTTCTTTTATGGTGAACGTTCTTTCTTCGGCATTGCCTTCACTCTTGACATCATAGGCTCGCGCTAAAACATCTTTTTCTTTATCGCTCAAGAGAGTTTCAATCGGTGAACGAGCGAGTTCCCTTTCGACGTCTTCTCTCGTCACTTCAACTCCCTTTACCATTTTCTTCTTACATCTGTTTTTGAGTTCGGTCAATAGAGATGCTATTTTTTTAGCACTGAGATTTGTTCCCTTTATAGCGACATCTACAAAAGCTCCTTCGATACAGCGAGAAAGAACTGCATACTGTTCCTCGTCGATATTCATCGCCTTTAACTCTTCGAAGAGTACTTCCTTCGGAATATTCGGTTCAAAGAATATCTCAAACCTGCTATAATCTATTCTCCAAAGACAATTAGTTATGATAGTTGCCACTTTCTTACCCGTAAGACCGAGTTCAACAGCTATCTCGTCATAACTCTTATTCTCCTTCAAATACATTTCTAAAACTCTATTGTTTTTTTCTCCTAAATCTAAAGGATTCATCGATAGATAATCTTTATACACCGCTAAATCCAATTGTGAATATGACGAGACTCCTAAATATAGGCTTATCGCTCTTTGTTTTATGTTGCCTACATAGCCACTCGGATTGTTACACTTAAAATAGTTGGCAAAGAATTCTGTGTTTTTAACTTCACACCCTACGCCGAAAAGATTATCTAAGACGAAGACATCTTCTTCGGATAGATTATCTAAACACTTGGAACGAACCTGCAAATATTCACTTCTGCCGAAGCGACTCCACTTATAGCTTTCTAACCCGAAATAGTACTTGTACAATTTCTCGTCGATACCACTGCTCATGTGTTTAAAGTCGAAGTCTGGACATTTCTCCAATAGTTTTCTCTTACTAATTTTGCCAAATAGATACTCGACACTCAAAGCTTGATAAGGAGTAAACTTATCCCTATTTTGGCAAAAAGCTTTATATAGTTTAGAAGCTACTATATCATCTTCGCCATAAAATCCCTTAATCAAAAGGTTTATCTTTTCATTGAGCAAACTCTTTGGCACAGTAGCTCTTCCCGTCTTACCGAAGTAACTCTTTAGCTTACTATCCGTGTATTCATCTATTTCTACCCCGACTTTGGTTGCCATCTCTAAAACATCTTCATAAGTTCTAGTTGCCCATTTTTTACTAGTAAAGCGATAATCTCTTTTAAACTCACTTACATCCATATTCAAATCGATACCCATTATCTTTTCTCTAAAGGTCTCAATTATGTTTTTAGCAAAAGTTTGGAAGAGTTCGGCATCATCTGTAAATGCTTTAGAGCATTTTCTCTCTTGTGAGCTTTCAATCTCTCTTATATCTTCGACCGTTTTTCCCCATCTCCGCGCTAGTCTATTGATGGAATATATTTCATTAGAAAACAGTTTTTCTTGGTAAAGTTTTTTCTCATCCTGGGATAACTCATCCCTCACGAAGAGATACTTCATCACGTCAATTGGGCTTATAGGTTTTAGTCTAAAGAGGTTGTGGTCGACCAAAAACTGGTCTTCTGGTGATAGAAAACCTGCAAAGTTTTTATCTTCGCCGACGTATTGTCTCAAATTTTTAAGAGCTGCTTTATAAGCATAATTGCACATAACCGCATTCCGACCTAGTTCCTTAGAAAACTCAGTAAACTGCTTAGGTATGTCGGCAAATAGTCGATAATATATCAAATAGTAATCCAATCGTGATACGTTACACTTTAAAAAAGCTATTAAAGAATAATTGGCGATGTTCTCTTCCAATTCTTCAGTATCACTAGAAGGGCTGGAAAGGGTATCTTCTATGGTCGTACCATCTTCTTCATCTCCGATAGGTGTCGCCGTACTCATAGTGTCGAACACATAATTATTTTTGATGCAGTAAAGAGTTTCGTCTGTTATATCTAAGTCTTCTTTTATCTTTTCATCATCTGGAATGGAATCTCCTTTTTTCACAATATCGGCGATATACTGTCTATATTTGTTTAAATCGTTCCAAAAAGAATTGGGCCTATAAACGGTACTGTCTAATTTTCTTATCGCACTCTTTAAAGTAAACCTTATACATGTGGTTGCATAAGACGAAAAAGCACCACCACTCGCATCGTAATTCTCTATTGCACTAAAAAGTCCGAATATCGCTTCGTTTACCAAATCCATTTTTGCTAGACTAGTTAAAGGCCTTTTTATCTTGTCGACTTCCCAAATGACGAGGGAAAGATTTCCTTCGACGATGAAATTTTTAAGACCTAAATTGCCTTCGCGATAAGCCCTAATCAGTTCGATATTTTCTTCTTTCGTAAGACTTTCCATCGCGCGTACACTTCTCTTAAAGTCTTCATAATTATCAAAACTCAAGTAATCCACTTGCCTTCCCCTCCTTCGTAGCTATGTATTATACTTATTTTTTTAAATTTGTCAAAAAAAGTGCACAGCTTAAGCTTCTTGTGCACTTCTCTCGTTCTTTTTCTTTTTTACTTCGTTCAACACCAAGACGACTGCCTCGCGCTCCGTCTTCAACCTTTCGACAGCTTCTAGGTAACTACTATCGAAAACTTCAGCATAATTGCCCGTCACCGTTTTGAGATAGTCGCTTATCTCTGCTGCTATATCTAAACTATCCGGTAATAATGCAATCTTATTCGCATATAGTTTAAAAAATTCTGCCTTTTTCTTACTCGCATTGGCAAGTGGTATTATCAATTTTTTCAAAAGCGTTTTTAAATCTGCCTGCTCATAGAACACCGCATTGCGGTAAACACTCCTCGAACCATCTTGGGCATTGAACACCGAATTACAATAATGCTGTAATTCATTTTTGCCATTGATTAAATCGCCGAATAGAGAGTCTAAGTACTCTTCTATCGTAAAAGGCATGATGCTAGGATTGTTTCCTATGACTCCGTATATATTGCTATAACGGATACTATCATTCTTGCATTCCAAAAGCCTTATGAAATCTGCTTCGTCCATGACTACTCCGAGACTGGCATACCTAGGTATAAGTGAGGTAAACAGGTTCGTAGCCCAAAGATTGCCATTTAAGATTTTATCGATTATGATTCCTAAATTTTTTATGTGTGCTTCTATCGAAATATCTTCTTTGAAAAAATGGGCAATAAAAGCTCGTTCAAACCAGTCTTCTGGCATATCGTATGTATACGAATTGAGAAAGAAAGCCGTCTCCTTAGAATGCTCGTCATAAACTCCATACTTTACGGTTAAATCCAATATGGCGTTTTCCACTGCATTCCTAGTCAGTGTACTAGTAGTCTTTATAAACGAGTAAAACCTCATCAATTCGGCACACAGAGTCTTCGCATCTCTACAAAACAACAATATTGAATTTATTTCTCTATCCAAAACTTGGAGTCGCAAATCGTCATCTGTATCGTATTCAGAATTAGCTAGTACATTCGGATTGACCTCCAGCCTTTCTGCGCGCCTGAAGAAGTCTTGTAGCAATATATACCAGTTTCCAAACTGTGTCATATGCGCTTTATATTTCCCCAAATCGAACTCTTTTGAGCTCTGTCCTGAAGCGATGTGTTCATAACACCTGAGGTCGAAGACAAATCGGCATATATCCCTCTTTAAAAGCAACTTCTCATAATTTTTATCGTTTTCACTCATCAGTTAACCTCCCTGTACATTTCCATCTTAGCATAAATTAAACCAAAAGAAAAGACTACTCTTCCGAATAGCCTTTAGTCCTGTACTCTGGACAATCGACATAAGCTTTATAAGTAAAACCCATATCTGTATTTTCGATGACGACATAGCCCGTGCAATCATCTTCCAATTTTGCATCGTAGCCTTCGTCCTTCAATTTTTCATAAGTCAAAGTGATACTTTTTCCCTTAGTGGGATAGAGATTCGTATAATAACCTAAGTACTTCTTCGTCTGTTCTACTAGAGCGTCTTCGGACAAATCGCCAATGTTGTCTTTTTTGATTTTAAAACCGATGACGGTAAGTCCTGCGACGATTATCAAAAGAGTAATAGTCCACACTATCGCAATTCTTTTCATCTTTAATTACCTCTTTTATTTTTTATCTTCCGGTCTCATGAGAGGGAACAATACGCAGTCTCTGATGTTATCTGCACTGGTGAGTATTTGTACTATTCTATCTATTCCCATGCCCCAACCCGAAATAGGTGGCATGCCGTATTCCATCGCTCCGATGTAATCGTAATCCATCATCATCGCTTCTTCGTCTCCTGCTTCTTTGAGCGATGCCTGTTCTAATAGTCTTCTTTCCTGTTCGATTGGGTCGACGAGCTCGGAGTAAGCATTTATTATCTCTGCCCCATTTATGATGAGTTGGAATCTATCCGTCAAACTTTTATCGTCGTCGTTAGCTCTCGCTAGAGGTGACAAAGAAATCGGATGTTCGGTCAAGAAGATAGGCGACTTCACGTTAGGCCTAGCAACTTTTTTATACAGTTGGTCTACTAAGTTTCCATACCCCATATCTTCGAGTGGCGTTTCGCTATCGATATCTAACTTCTCCTCTTTTATTTTTTTCAAAAGACTCTCTTTAGTATTATACTCTTTGATATCGATAGGGCAATACTTCAAAATCAAATCGCGCATCGAAACGCTCGGCCAATCTCCACTTATGTCGACTGTCTCACCCTCCACTGTAATCTCCAATTTGCCGAAGAGTTTCAACACTATAGTCTGTATCATCTCTTGCATGAGTTTTATATTGTCTTCATAGTTGAGATAAGCTCCATACCCTTCGATTGCGGTGAAATCTTGTAGGTGGGATGGGTCCATTCCTTCGTTTCTGAAATTGCGCGCGATTTCGAATACTTTGTTAAATCCACCTATGACTGCTCTTTTTAAATAGGTCTCAGGTGCAATTCGCAAATACATATCTATATCTAAGGCATTGTGGTGAGTTATAAACGGTCTTGCCAAAGCGCCACTAGGCTGTGAACATAAAATCGGCGTCTCTATTTCGATATAGCCCTTCTCGGCCATGAAGTTTCTTATCTCGCGAATGAAGTTGCTTCTGAAGAGGAATCTCTTTCTACTGTCTTCGTTAACTATCAAATCGACATATCTATTTCTATATATAGTTTCGATATCGGTTAATCCGTGGAACTTCTCAGGTAACGGTTTAAGAGCTTTGCCCAAGAAGGTGAGTTCGTGTACTCTTAGAGTCTTCTCTCCCGTCTGCGTAGTGAATATCTCGCCTTCGGCTCCGACAAAATCTCCGACGTCGACTAGAGTCTTAAAGAAATTATAACTCTCTTCACCCAATGTATCTATTTTTAGTTCCAACTGGCAATCGCCCTCTATATCGCGGATGCGAACAAAACTGAGTTTACCCATCTTGCGCATGAACACGATACGCCCAGCTATCTTGACATCTTTAGTGCCATCTTCTAAACTTTTGACGTCTTTTAATTCGTGCGTTCTTTCATATTTTTCTGGATAGGGATTGCAATATTTGCTTATCTCCTCGAGTTTATTTCTGCGAACCATCTCTTGTTCACTAAATGTTCTTTCCATATATTTCACTTCCGTTTCTCATGTAGTAATTATAATTCACCCATGAAGAAAATGCAACGTTAACTAGAGATGAGACAACGAAAAAAAGCCCTAAAAGGCTCTTAAAATCTATATGCTCGTGCTTCCTTCATCTCTAAGATATGTCTTTTTCTCGAACTATCGAGACAGTGTACCATATTTTCGATAAGAGCTAAATCTTTTCTTAAAACTTTAACTCTATCGAGGTTCTCCATCTGTTTTGCATATAATACTTCGCTTTTGACGTACTTGCGGGCAAGTCTTCTTAGTTGAATGAGGTCGAGTTCACAACCCTTTGCTGCGACGGATACCAGCATTTTCACCTCTTCATATATCTTGCCTAAATACTCATCCGTCACTGCATCTCTTTCGTAGAGGTCCATTCCTTCTACTGCAACTGCTGTCGACTCATCGTGCAGTATGCCGTTATTCTTTATGGCTAATACATCTCTATGGATAGAAGAAAGTCTAGCGAAGAAAGGATGCTCATCGAATGGCCCCAAGTTTCTATTGTGACCTTCTTTAGCTACATAATAGTCTTCCAAGAGCATGGATAGATTCTCTTTGATATCTTCATAATCCAACGAATTATATTTGCTTAATAGTTTCTCTTCTCTTTTCAACAATTCGACGAATCTATCTTTATTTGTATCTTTAAATTTAACCGTTTTAGATGTTTCGTCGAAAGCCAATTCGTATTTATCCATATATTGAGAAGTTATTTTATTTATTATTCTGGATACTTTTCCCCTCTCACATTTATTGCCGATGAACTTCATGATTCCAAAACTGGTAAGCGTTCCAACTAGAGGAACTAAACACATCGGTCCCAAAAAGACGACCCCACCTAACGAGAAAAAGGCAAGCCCCAAATTGAATGGCAAGATGACTTCGTCGAAAAATGAAGCGACTTTTCCTCTTGCAGCCAACTTAAAACTGTCGACAAATCTTCTCTTATTCGTCATAAAACTTTCGACGACCTCTTTAGCCTCTTCTCTCGTAGCTAAATTCGTAAGCGTCTTCCATTTCAAATACTGCTTCATTATGAAATTGGCTTTGTTGAATGGAGCATTATCCAAAAATTTTCCGATGCCCATGAGCATTCTAGAGATATAATCCCTCGTCTCATCTTTAACTGTAGCATACTCGCGACATATATCTTCCAATTCTTTTATAAAACTGTCGCTTTTTCTAAAACCCTTTAACTCAAAAGTACTAGAGGTTATATTGTATCCCTCTCTATAACATTTTTCATCTACTACTACTTCGATGAGTCTCAAGACTCCATTTTTAATCTCCATATTTTGAACAGTTCTCTTGCATTTCACTCTCTTGCGGAGCTTACTCAAAAACTTT
>CAZXXI010000055.1:0-8255 GCA_964644815.1 uncultured Muribaculaceae bacterium | reverse complement strand
ATAATAAAAAGAAAGTATCATAGAATTGTTTTTCATAGGCACTCAAAAAAAAATATAAAAGAACATAACAAAAAATCATAGTATCAGTTTTCACCACGAGATGGGCATTTTTTATTTTCATTACATGCTATATTCTAAAAAGTCAACCACCTTTACATAGAATAAAATATACAACAATTTAGCATAATAATAAAAGTGATGTATATGAAAAAGATAATCTTGCTCTTCATTTCGTTTTTAACCGTTGGCTGTGGAAATATAAAAGATACCATAAAGCACGCGGTTCTTCTAGATTTGGACACCGACTACGATTTTCGCGAAAAAGAATCAGCTGAAAAAGAGCCACCAAAAACAGAAACACCTAAAGTGGAAAATAAACCTCAACCTGGTAAAGAAGATAATACCATATCGCCTAAACCGGACGTCGAAAAAACTCCGACGACTAAGCCTACTGTACCGATTAAAGAGACTAAGCCTACTGAAAGTAAAGAGAATAATCCCATCATGACTTTAGAACAGATAGCTACATATAACAAAGAGATTGCCAAAAAGACAGATGCACTATACGATATAGAAAACATTAAGGCCTTATCTAAAGATGAAATATTAAAACTCATCGAAGATTACAAAATGCCCAATTTACCCAAATATGATAATGGTAAGAACGTAACTGCAGAACAGATAGACGAAATATTGGCGAATCGCGATATAGAAAACGTGGTATCCCAAACATCTTTAAAAAGGGGCCTTGTTACTTCGCGCACCAACCTCCGCGCTTTTCCTACCGACGTCCACTTTTATAGAAAACAAACTGTACAAAACTTCGACGACCTTCAAGAGACTGAACTATCCATAAATACTCCCGTCTTACTTTTGCACACCAGTAAAGATGACGAGTGGCAATTCGTCATCTCGCCGATATACTCTGGCTGGATAAAAAAATCTGACTATGCCGAAATATCTCCAAAAGATTTCACCTATTTTACCAACCCCAAAGACTTCGCCGTCATAACCGCGCCCTCTCTAAAAATAGATGGAAGTCTTTTCGACATGGGAGTAAAACTTCCTCTCATCAGAGAAGATACGACCAACTTATACGTCGCGATTCCTAAAAATGAATCCAGTAATTTTTCTACTAAAACCATCGCTATTTCTAAAACTGCTGGTCAAAAAGGTTACCTTCCTTACACCAAAGAAAATGTACTATATCTCGCGACAAGATACCTAAACGCTCCTTACAGCTGGGGTGGGCTAGATAATGGTGTAGATTGTTCGAGCTTTATAATGAATATATATCGCACTTTTGGTTTTGTCTTCCCACGCAACACGTCCGACCAAAAGACGAGTATTGGTAAAGTAATAACTTTAAACGGCCAAACGGCCGAACAAAAACTTGCTGTAATCGGCAAAAGCACCGTACCGCCCGTCCTTTACCAACCGGGACACGCCATGCTATACATCGGTCTAGAAAACGGCAAACCGATAGTGATACATGCCTCTGGCGATGCTCTGAAAGTTACTAAAACTGAACTATCTAAAAACTCTAACTATTTAACCAAAATAGACCGAGCCATCGAAATAAAATAAAAAAGCCCTAAAGGGCATAATTTTCAAATGGTGAGCAATATAGGACTCGAACCTACGACCTCCACGATGTCAACGTGGCGCTCTAACCAGCTGAGCTAATCACTCGAGAACACATTTATTATATAATCTGTTGGTGCTTTTGTCTAGTCAATTTTTCAAAAAAGCTGTATCTCACCTCGATATCTGGTGAGTTTTTTAATTTCTTTTTAAAATATTGATGAATAATAACGACTAATTACTTGACTTTAACCTTAGGTAAAGGTGTAGAGTTTAAAGAAGAGAGGAGGAATAGTTACACTTTATTTGGAGATAAAAAGAGAGTATAATAAAAAATAGAAAGGAAGTTTATATGTTAAAAGTAGAAAACGTTACGAAATACTACGGCGACTTTAAAGCCGTCGATGACTTATCCTTTACCGTTAAAGAGGGCGAAATATTCGGCTTACTCGGAGTCAATGGAGCAGGTAAGACGACAACTTTCCGCATGATAATAGGTCTATTGGATATGACAACTGGCACCATAACTCTAAACGGCAAACCGATAAATTATGATGTCACCGATGAAATAGGTTTCTTGACTGAAGAGAGAAGCCTTCTCACTAAATTGACCGTCGAAGAGCAGGCGATTTACTATGGTGTCCTAAAGGGCATGACAAAAGAAAAAATATTAGAGAAACTCGATTATTGGTTGGATAGATTCAACATAAAAGAATATAAAAACCGCAAATTAAAAGAGTTATCTAAAGGAAATCAACAGAAAGTACAGTTCATAACAGCTATCATCAACAACCCTAAACTGTTAATCTTGGACGAACCGTTCTCCGGCTTAGACCCCATCAATGTCCAAATGTTCATGGATGTCATTCGCGAGTTAAAAGAGAAGGGTACTTCTATCATCTTCTCATCACATCGCATGGAACACGTCGAAATGTTCTGTGAAAAACTCGTAGTCTTAGTACACGGTAAAAGTGTCCTATCTGGCGAGCTCAAGAAGATAAAGAAAGATTATCGCAAAAAGAACATCCACATAGTCGCCGAAGGTGTAGACCTAGCTAAACTGTCCAAAATTAAAGGTGTCGTCGACGTGACCGAAAACGAGACGGAGATTATCGTAAAAATAGAGAGCGACGAAAACGCCAACGACGTCTTCGACTACATAAAGACGTGCAAAGAAGTTTCCAAATTCGTCATCGAAGACGCTACACTAAATGAGATATTCTTAGAGAAAGTAGGTGTAGTATATGAAAACTAAACTCAGATTTTTAATCGGACAGAGCTTAAAAAAGAAGATGGATACCAAGTGGTTTAAAGCCGCTAACATACTCATCTTAGTTTTACTAATCGGCATCATGAATATCGACCGCATCATAAGTGCTTTCGGTGGAGACTTCGAGAATGAGACGAAGATATTTGTCATCGACGAAGCCAACAGCTATGACCTTTTCGAAGCCAATTTTAAATCGCTTGCTACTACTTTGGGCGATTTGGGCAACTACGAGCTCGAACGCACCGACAAAACAGTCGACGAATTGACCGAAGAAATAAAAGACACTGCTCAAATCATACTCAACATAAAAAGCGATTCGACCAACTACTTGAACGCCCACATCATAAGTTTTGACCCGCTTAGTACCATCACTGACCAAGCTTTACAGATGGCTTTAAACAATACGAAAAGTGCTTACGTTATAGCAAATAGTAGTCTCACTCCTGAAGAGATGGCTGCTCTTACTAGCAACGTAACAGTTTCTAAACAGGTTACCAATCCCGACTTAGACGAAAATGCTGAGGGCAAAGATATCCTCTCGAGTGGTTTGATATTCATCATAATCGTACCGTTCTTCGTGCTTATCACTATGTTAACTCAGATGATAGGAGCAGAGATAAACGACGAGAAATCTACTCGCAGTATGGAAATAATCATTTCCAACGTCTCACCGAAGACGCACTTCTCTGCTAAGATTATTTCTTCCACACTCTTCGTCATAGCCCAGGCTGGCATCTTACTCTTAGACGCATTAATCGCTATTGGCATAAGACTGTTGTTGACATCGAACTTGGGAACTCTAACTGGCGACGTCTCTACCTTCATCTCCAATACTTTGGATATGGTTAAAAGGACAGGTGTCCTAGACTTATTGGCAAAGGGAGCTATACCGATGATCATCTTATTCCTAGCGAGCTTCTTAGTATACGCCATCCTTGCCGGCGTACTCGCATCCATGACGACTAACATCGAAGACTATCAACAACTCCAGACTCCACTCATGATTATCCTCTTAGTCGGCTATTACATCGCTTTAGTCGCCGCCGCTTTTGAAGGATCCTTGTTCATAAAAATAGTATCTTATATTCCGATGTTGTCTTTCCTCATCGCACCTGTAATTTACTTGCTCGGACAAATAAGTTTGATAGAACTGTGCATATCGACACTCATCTGCTGCGTAACCGCGTACGTCCTATTCTACTTTGGACTCCGCATCTACAAAGTCGGCATCCTAAACTATTCGAGCCAAAACTTGTGGAAAAAGATATTCAAATCTATAAAAGAGAAATAACCTGGAGTGTGCCCAACTGCACACTTTTTTCTTTTTCCAAATACGACATTTAGCCTTGTCCTATATTAAAAAATTAGATACAATTGAGTTAAGAGAAGAAGTGATATAATGCAGATAAGAGTTATAAAAGGGTCGAACCAAATAGGTGGGTGCATAACTGAAATAACTAGTCGAAAGGGAACTAAAATAATCATCGACTACGGATATGATTTGAGCGACGACAATTCAAAAAAGACTTTTCCAATCGAAGGCTTGACTAGTGGAACACCTGTTTACAGTGCTCTTTTCGTCACTCATTCGCACGAAGACCACATCGGATTAGTAAACGAAGTATTAAAAGATATTCCCGTCTATGTCGAAGAAAAATCGTGCATCATCTACGAAATCGTCGGTGCCTTTACCTCGAGCGAACCTCTCAAAAGAGAGCTAACGCCGATTAAGTTCGGTAAAACTATAATCGTCGACGATGACCTAAAAGTGACAGCTTACCGTACGGACCATTCGGCTTATAATTCGGCGATGTTTTTGATAGAGGACGATCAAGTGAGAGTTCTCCACATGGGCGACTATCGCCAAAACGGATACAGTGCCGATATCTTTAAAGAAAACTTAAAAAAGATAGGAAAAGTAGACGTCCTCATAACCGAAGGTACAAATATAACTCGCTCGAACGAAAGACAGTTGAGCGAACAGGAACTGCAAGCTAGAGCCATCGAAATCATGCAAAAATATGAGCAAGTCTTTATCCTACAGTCTTCTTCCAACATCGATAGAATTAGAAGCTTTTACGAAGCGGCCAGCGCTGTAGGAAAAAACTTCGTCTTCGACATCTCCTCGGCAAACATACTAAAGTGTATCGCCGACGACTCTCTCGACTACTTGAATAAAGAGAACTCGACTGTCTGGGTATCCAATTCCTATTTGGCTGAGCGCAGTAAATTTCTCGAATTAAAGGGCAAAGAGTTTCTCCAAAAATACGTAGAGCCATTTAAGAAAGATGTCAAAAGAAATAACGACTTCGTACACGGAGGCTATGTCATGCTAGTAAAACCGTCCATGTTAAGCGATATCCAAAACAACCTAGCTCGCTACCGCGGCAATGCCTGTCTCATCTATTCCATGTGGAAAGGCTATATCGACCCCGAAAGATCTGGGACGAAAAAGGCTATCGACTTCATAGACAAACTCGGGAGCATGGGCATCGCTTATGAATATTTACACACCTCTGGTCATGCCGACTATAGCACCTTGAAATACGTCTCAAAGACTATCGAAGCACGCACTGTAATAGGCATACATACTGAGAATAACGAGTCTTTAAAAAAGGTTTTTAAAAATTATATAAAGATAGACGACGGAGATATACTAGAAGTCGACGAGAAAGGAGTGACAGTCGTGAATAAAAGTTACTTTATGCCCGAAGAACAAGAAGAAAACTTTGCCCTTCGCAGTATAGATATGAAGTTATTTAAAGATACTCTTTATAAGATACGCAGTTGGACAGAGAGGATAAACACTAAAGAAAATAGAGACGATATCTTCTTAGGAATACGAAACGATAGGCTTACCTTTTATTATATGGGAAGAGAACTCTTCACGCTCTATTTTGAAGGCGAAGAGCTGTGGTTGAAGACGAGAAAGCGCTTCACGGGCGAAAGTGCCAAAGCCGAAAACTTAAATGCCAAATTCGAGAGAATAATGGCCAATATTCCCCTTGAAAATAAACACACTTCTAAAGTATTCGATGCGACACCATCTCTAAAAGGCGATTGTTATTATCTAAATAGTCGACCTATACCCGATGGAAGATACAGCATTTTAGTCATCGCCGAATACCTATTAAAGAACTTAAAAGTTTTAGTTAGCGAATACTATGACTGTAAAACTGGAACTAAAGCTACGGCCGAACTACCCGTTCAAAACCTCTACTTAAACAGCTTCAGTAACCCCTTAGACGACCTTTTCATCGTCGAAATGGAATTTACTTTACCAAAAAAACTCAAAGAAAAAATAGGTAAACCGAATATCTCTGGCCGTTATGATATGATTGGCCTATACAAAAACAAACTCATCTTCATCGAACTGAAGGTGAATAAGAGTGCTTGTTTAGAGAAAAAATCTTCTAGTAAAAGTTCCGGTATCATTTCTCACATCGCGGACATGGAAGAGTTTTTAGAAGAATACAATAAAGATGGTCTTTTGAAAAAGGAACTGAAGACATCGCTAAAAAACATGATAAAGATGCGTCAGGACCTCAAACTTATAAATACATACTATGACCCCGAGACTATCGACTTCGACAATCCCGAATTTTGGATACTTTTAGACATGTTGGATGGTACCCAAATATCTTGCATCGAAGATATCGAGAATATCACTGGACCTATCGAAGATAAGCCGTTCTTAAAGTTCTACGAGGGCGACATCGCCAACAAAAAATACAAACAGTTAAAAAGGAAGAAAAAATAAAATGGAATTGAAATGGAATTTAGATGAATTATTCGAAAGCATCGAGGAGTGCTATGGAGCCTTCGCGACGATTGCCGAAAAAACAGAAGCTCTTGCTAAATACAAAGGAATCAAACTCACCGCTGAAAGTTTAAAAGCTATGCTCGATAGTTACTTCGAAATAAAAGAAATCGCCTATAGAACGCTCGTCTATGGCTCACTTAGATATTATAAAGACTATAAAAACGAGGAGATGGCCAAACTCCGACTGGCTTGTGAAAACAAATCTGCCGAAGTAGCCGAAGCCACCTCTTTTGTCGAAGAAGCAATATTAGAAGTGGATTTCGATAATATTTTGGCTATGCTCCAATCCGACAACGATTTAAAAAAATATCGCGTTTTCTTAGATGATTTATTCAGAAGGAGAAAACACGCTGTCGCTACGCCTGAAATAACGGAAATCAAAAAAGAGATAAACGATATAATACAGGAATATAACTCCCTAGTAAACGGAATTACTTTTGATTCTATCCAAATAGATGGCAAAGAGCAAGCACTCGAGACGAAGACTATTCAAAAATATTTAGTTGCTCAAAATAGAGCGACGAGAATAGGAGCTTTCAAGAGTCTAGGAAAAGCCTATAAAGAAAAGAGTAGAGAATTCGCCGACATTATAAATCGCCTTTTCAAAAAGAGAGTAGCTCTCGCGCATCTCCAGGGCTATACTTGTGTCAAAGAAAAAGCGCTCGACGAAGAAAATATCGACCCAAACATCGTCGCTCAACTTGTAAATTTAGTTCAAAGCGAATTACCTCTATTACACGAATACATGTCTTTAAAGGCTGAGCATTTCCAACTAGAAGACCCACATCTATACGATTTAGATATGCCTTTGAAAAGCAGCATAAAAAGAAAATATCCTCTCGAAGAAGTTATTCCCGAGCTTTCCAATATATTCGCACCTCTTAAAGAAGACTATTGTCACACCGCAAAATACCTTCTAGAAAATGGTCATATCGACACCTCTCTCGACGACCAAAAACATCCGACTATGACTTTCTCTTGGTTGAGCTACTCTTTCTTAAATTACCGCAATGCCTATGGCGACGTCAAAAATCTAGTTCACGAATTAGGGCACAGCGTAAACGATTATCTATCCAAAGACCTCCCTTTCCCATACCGCATCAGTTCGGTTTTCATAGGAGAGACTGCTTCGATTGTCAACGAAATACTATTGTCGAACTACATGATAAGTAAGAGCAGTGATGACCAAGAAAAAGCTTTTTACCTGACTAAAGAAATCGATAACTATATCGCCAGCGTCTACCGCCAAACCATGTATACAGAATTCGAAAATTGCTTATATGCCAAGGTTGAAGAAGGCGAAGAACTTACAAGTGACTATCTATCCGAAACTTATTTTGCCCTAGTAAAAAAGTACTATGGGGACAAAATAACATATGACGAGGAAACTGCCTATGAGTGGACGAGGCTCAGCCACATCATTCGTTGGGAGTTTTACCCATATAGATATGCTACTGGCCTTCTAATCGCCGCGACAGTACATAAAAATCTCCTAGACGGAAGTTTAACTCAAAGAGAATATATAGACTTCCTATCTTCGGGATGTAAGGAATACTCGCTAGACTTATTAGAAAAGTT
>CAZXXI010000054.1:0-8364 GCA_964644815.1 uncultured Muribaculaceae bacterium | reverse complement strand
TCTTCCTAATTGAATTATATAATACTTGTCCCTTTTAGGCAAGCATTTTTTTATGGCTCTACACCAGAGGCGCGGTATGGATTTGACATAGTTCCGTCTCCGATTAAGTTTTCTATATAATCAGCTGAGAGATTTATGACGGGCGCTATGGCACCGCTTGGATAATAACTACTTGCACCCGTAAAGTTGACACCAACTAATAAGATACTAGCATGACCGTCTGTATGCATGCCGTAAGGCGAGAGAGACCAGCCGTAATAATTTGATGATTTGTATAAATAATAGGATTGATTTTCTGTTCCGTATTTTCCACTGCCTGCAGCTAATATTTCGTCTGCAGTTATTAATCCTACTGGATAGGTCAATTTTCCGTTTCCTTTGTCACTTTCATTTACTGTGAAGGCATCGTTTTTTACATCACACGTGAACTTAGGTGTTATTCCAGCTGTGTTAAAAACGCCTGTTCTACCCATTGCTCCATAACCTGTTACATTCTGTTTATAACCTAGACTTGTATCACTTGAATATCCTGTTGCACTTTTTCCAGGTGTACTTCTGTCGTTACAGAATATAGCATCTACTATATTATCTCCATAGCCTGTATCTACTATGTTCTCTTTGTACCATGTATCCACTGCTATCTTAGCTTCGCTATTCGTTTCATTTGTTTGAGCTTGTTCTTTCGATGTACTTGCTACTCCCTGAGCACCTCCAAACATATAACCGACATATTTAGCGTCATTGTGTTGTGTATTCCATACTTGTCCTGTTTTAGCATATCTATCATTATTGGCCGTTCCGTTCGCATAGGCTAGAGTTCCGTCGTAGATTATTCTCAAACTACCATCTCCGTTGATTCTGATGATTCTCCAATACATATCTTGTCCTGATTTGTTTTTACCGTATTTGACATAGTTTGTTTGGCTAGCTCCCCTATAGTAATAACTAGTTCCGTAGTCGTCTTCTAAGGCATATAGTCCGTCGTCTTTTGTGGCTGCTACTGCGAAGTTGGGATTGCCAGAATTTACAGTTTCTATTACTTTATCAAAAGGTGATTCACTTCCTTCAGTTATATTGAATGTACTAGAAAATGTTGCATTTAAATCTGCTGTCTGGTCTACTCCAGATAAGTTCTCTAGTGTTATCGTTAGTCTATAATAGTATTTAGCGCCTACTGGTAACTCTATATTCTTAGATAAATCTTTTGTCGAAGGAGTACTACTTTGAGGTACATTTTTCTTTGCCACTACTTCTGTCCATGTCGTACTCTCTTCTGAAGTTTTATAATCTAGCTTATAAGTTAGAGAGCCTTTTAAATAAGTATTAATCATATCGACAAAGCGTATCTTGCCTACCGTTGGTAGAGTTCCAGTGTTTTCGAGAATAAACAATTTCTCTGCTGATTCACCGAAGTTCAAAGAACCGTTAAATCCGGAGTCGTTGTCGCTGAAGGTCATGCGCATTGTGCCTGAGGTTACCGACAACTCTTGATTTTTAACTTCGCCTGTCTCTAGACTGAAGTAGGCATATGATAGTGAACCTACAATGACTGCGATGCTCGCGACAAAGATTACTCCTAACACTACTTTGGTTTTATTACTCTTTTTATCCATACTGTTCCTCCACTTTATGACTTCTATTCTTATTATTATATCAATATTGTAGCACCCCCCCCCCGAACTTTGTCAAGCGCGGGTTGGAGGGCACTTCTCTTTTCAAAAAATGCTTTATTGACATGGACTTGACAGTCGTTTACAGATGAGTTAAAGTGATGTTTAGAACTGATTAGACTAGTTATAACAAATATAATTAAAAACACAACTGGAAGCTTAGATGTCCAGTTGTGTAATATATAAATCATATTTTATATGTAGTTTGTCCTAAATTTTCAATCTTCCTTAAAGATAAACTTATCTACTAAGAGTTGAGATACTACTGCGAGGAAGAAGAAAATCGCTATAGATATTCCTATTTTTTCGAACATTATACGGTTGGCATTTTTTCCTTGCCAATCGTCATTAATGGTATAGAGAACGTATTTTGTTTCGACGTCTCCATATTCGCTTTTCAATAGCTTTTTAGCAGTTTCAGTGTATCCCTTCTTTTTGCCAAGTGGCAAGGTTATTTTTTCACCTTGCGCTATCTTTTTGGCTATTCCTCTATTCATCTGAGCAGGAATCTTAGTTCCATCTTCCAATTCGATTATATAATATGGTATGTAATACGAAGTTATATCTAGCGATGTATGGCGAACGTCCTCGAGACGTTTACCTATAGCACCATTTCTCCTTCTCTTATAAGGTTCTACCCAATTTGCGCGGCTAAGTACGTCGGTTTTCTCGATGCTCTTCGGGGTAACGCTTATATATTCGACATCGTTAAAAGCTTTTTCCCATTCTTCTTTGTTGGTGACTACCGCAATGTCTTCGCCGGCGATGTAACCGGTATAGTCGATAGCTCTATTCGCCTCGACCATTTCAGTAGTCACCGTCGGTCTATCGAATTTTTCAAAGAGAACCATGTCTAAATCGAACTGATAATAGAAGATGACAGCTATGACTAAAGATATAGTGATGAGCGTATAATCGACAATTTTTTTCATTAAAATTCCCCTTTACTCCACAGTTTTCTCTTCTTCTTTGAGCAATGCTTTTTCTCTAAATCTATTTTGTAACATGAAGACTAAAGTCGATACACCACTTATCAAGACGAAGAGATAGAAGCTAACTCCACGGGATATTATCATAGCGCTTCCGAGAAGAGCTTCTGTGAAAAACATCTTAAACATTATCATAAAACTTCCCTCGCTTATGCCGACAGCTCCCGGAAATGGGAGAGAAGCAACGGCAATATATAGGACAGCTTCCATTAAAATCATCGTAAATGCTCCGTGACCAGTAAGGCCAAACGATAGATAGATGCAATAAGGTACAGCGTGGTAGACGAATAACTGAACGATGTTGGTCAAAAGAACTCTTACTAAAATCTTTTTATTCTCTTTTAAATAGACAGAACAGTTGTGGTACTCCTCTATGGAATTGGTAAACTTCTCTTTTAGCTTGTCCGTCTTCTTATAATGGAAAAACTTCAATATATTCTCGAACCAGTCGACCATTTTGAGTGATAGCTTTTTAGAGAAAATCATGGCCGATAGAGCGAGCAAGATGATGATATTTAGGCCGATACCGAAGAAGATTAAAAATCTCAGATTGCCCAAGTGATGGACGAGAATATCGTAGTTGACGATAAACCCGATGATGGCCAAGAAGCCGGTCGCAAACTGAAAGCCTAAGAGTTCGATTAGCAGAGCCAAAGCGGAGTGGCTTATCGGAATCTTATCTTTATTCATGAAATAGACTTGAGCCGGTTGTCCGCCCGTCGAAGATGGCGTTATCGAACTGAAGAAAAAGCCGATGAGCGAATATTTGTACGTATTACCAAAAGTTACATCGTCACCCAGATTTCTGAGTATTAGGTTGACGTTTAAAGCTTCACATCCGAGATATACGAACATACAAATTATTGCTAGGCCGATAAACCAGAGATTGGCCGATTTGACGTTGTTTAGAAAATCATGAAAGTTATTATTTTTAAATACTATATAAAATGTAATTGCCAATAATAAGATAAACACGGAGTACTTGATTATATTTTTTAATATGTTATTCTTTTTCATAAAGTCATTGGACACTTCCTTCTTTAACATAATAAGTACATTTTATAATATCAACCCGGTTGCTTTCAACCAATTTGTATTTGCAACTTGTAAAATATCGGTTGCTCTACTCTTTGAAAAGTATTTCTATGACGTTATCTTTGTCGTATACGTCGATGTCGTAATATTTTAAATAATCCCGTATTTCTACATCATTCGTCGGAATGCTTTTATAGAGATATGGATTTTGATAGTAGCTAGGCACTAGAACTTGTCCGCGGTTGCATTCGAGTCTATTTTTTATGTAAGCATTCATATCGATATTTTTATAGTAAACGCTTCTATAGACGTATATGTTCGATAGTAAGAATACCAACAGTAGACCTCCCCAAAGTGGTTCTAAGAATCTCGTCGGCCAAATGTAATCGTAACAAAGGGCGACGAGGACGATATCTAATAAATATATGAATAGCGTAGAACCCAGTTCGAATGGTTTAATGCATGTAGCTAAGATGAAGAGCAATTTGAAAGCGTAGATGATAAATACTTTGCGTTTGATAGCTTTCGAGTTGGTGAAGTTATATAAAACGTGAAATGAAGATATGAAGTAGCCAATATAGGCTAAGTAGTTTATGACATCGTTTTTGATGAGCAACGACGAGAAGAGGTAGAAGCTCATACCCAGTAAGGACGGAATTGCCCACTTATCGCCCATTCCCGTACACATCTTCGGTATTTGGAACATCGCAAGTCCAGAAAATAGAAGAACTATTAAGAAGTTGGTGCCGGATAATGCTGGAACGAATTCGTGGATGAGTCTCGTGGAAAAACCCAATATAGAAATGTCGTGTCTATAAAACGAGTAACCTAGTCCTAAAAGACAACCGAATAATAACACAAGCGAATTTACATAATCTTCTTTCTCTTTTATGATGTAGGCTGTGTAGATAAGAGATACTATAGACACTATCAATGCAGTAGAAAGGTTGAGACTAACCAAAACCAATCCGAAGATAAAAAGTGCTAATTTATTCAACTTTGGAATAGCGTTTTTGATGAGTACGTTGATAAATGTCAAGAGCAATAGAGAATCGATTAGGTATTTGGTGAGGCCAGAGAACGTTGCGACTGAACTCGCAAAAAAAGTACGGTCTAGCAAAAGAAATAGGCAGCCACTCAAAAGGATTAGGCTAGTATTTTTTTTGTTCACGGTGGCCTTTATCGTTCCTAGTAAGGTAGCTATCAATAGACCGGTTCCTAATATTCTTACCGAGTTAAAATTGGCGAACAGAGTTAGTACGGCACTCGTGATGATTCCTTCGTTTTTAATATTTAAGAAACTTTTGAGACTGTCTATCCTAATCAGTTTCCACGTCACATCGGGTCCTACTATTGGGAAAAACAATGCCATAAAGACGACAAGAAAAATAATCGAGATTAGGTATATGTCGTTTTCTTTCTTCATTCCTACTTCCCCCTATTTATAATTTTAGCATAATTATAAGTTTTGTGGTATACTTTTTTTAGGTGAAGTACAATGGATGTCAGAAGTATCATGTTAAAAGGAGAAAACAATCTATCTAAATATGCGACTAGAGATGCCGATGCAGTGCGTTTAAGGCCTCAAAAGGAAGACATGAGGCCGTGCTATTTTAGAGATATCGATAGAATAATACATTCTCTTTCGTATACTCGCTATATAGATAAGACTCAGGTGTTTACACATTGGCCAAATGACAACGTTTCAAGGCGCATAATTCACGTTCAGTTGGTAGCGAAGATTGCTAGAACTATCGGGCGTGCGCTTTCTTTAAACGAAGATTTGATAGAAGCTATCGCTCTCGGTCACGATTTGGGACACGTCCCTTTTGGGCATCCGGGTGAAAGAATATTGGATGAATTAAGCATGAGGTACGACGGAACACACTTTTCTCACAACGTCGAAAGCGTGAGAGAACTCATGGTGCTTGAAAATAATGGGCGCGGAGTTAATGCTACTGTACAAGTGTTAGATGGCGTTCTTTGTCACAATGGCGAGTTCGTCTTAGGTGAATATAGGCCGAAAAAGAAGACGGTCAAAGACTTTTTAGAAGATTATGAGAAATGTTACGAAGATTTGGATTATGTCGATAAGCTCGTTCCGATGACTTTAGAAGGATGTGTCGTGCGCATCTCCGATATGATAGCCTATCTCGGTCGAGATATCGAAGATGCTGTGAGACTTGGCGTTTTAGATCAAAGCACGATTCCAGAAGATATTTCGAAGGTGCTGGGTAGTACTAATAAAGAAATCGTAAATACTATCATCTTAGATATCATCGAAAACAGTTACGATAAACCTTATATAAAGCTTTCTGATGATGTCTTTAAGGCGATTAAAGCTCTTAAAAAATTCAATTATCAAAACATATATTATAAAGCTAATACAGAGGAGACGTTAGATTTTTATACTAAAGTATTCAATGAACTCTTCGTCTATTATAGGGACAATATCGATAATCCGAATAATTCGATAAACGTCATATTCTTAAGCGCAATGAATGAAGAATACAATAAAAATACGAGCACTAATAGAAAAATTATCGACTATATGGCAGGTATGACAGATGATTTCATATTAAAGGAATACGATAAAATGAAAAAAGAGACTAGCAAAGAATGTTAGTCTCTTTTTTCTGAGTTTTTAAAATTTATAAAGTTTAACTAAAATGCGCCTCTATTTTTCAAAAAACGTTTTATTGACACTGGCTTGACAGCTATTTACAGATGTGTTAAAGCCATACTTAGAACTGGTTAGACTAGTTATGTGCTTCTCTCTTTGAATTTTACTCAGAGGTGCGAAGGGAGTGATGTTATATATGAAACTGAAGGTTACTTTAGAAGTAGTTTTAAGCATTAAAGAAACGGTGAAAGCCGTCATTAATAAATTGTTCAACTAAAAAGCACACGACTAGAATTTCTTTGAGCTGAGTTCTAGTTGTGTGTATTAGTTAACTGAGAAGCACAGCTAGCAATCTAACCGGTTCTCTTGATTAGAATTATATTATATTTTATATATTTTTACAATCTTTTTTGAATTAAGGTTCTATACCAGGAGCACGATAAGGATTGGTCATCGTACCATCTCCAGTTAAGGTTTCTAAGTAATCAGTACTCAGATTGATAACCGGAGCAATCCCACCACTCGGCCAAGTACCCGTATAGTCAAATTTACCGTCAATCATGATTCTGAACATAGTAGCAGCATCTGCATATCTACAAGGCGAGAACGACCAACCGTGATAATTAGCAGATTTGTATAAATAATAAGCTGTGTTGTCTGTATTATATTTTCCACTTCCTGCAGCTAGTATTTCATCTGCAGTTACAAGTCCTACTGGATATGTTAATGCCCCATTTCCTTTGTCACTTTCATTTACTGTGAAGGCATCGTTTTTTATTTCACATTTAAATTTTGGCTGTGGATAATTATAGTTTATATTTTTCTCTTCTATTCCAAATCTCGCATATGCTCCATATCCTGTTTCATTCGTTCCATAACCTAAGCCAGTATCATACCACCAACCAGTGACTAGTTCCCCTGGCGTACTTCTGTCGTTACAGAAGATGCCATCTACTACGTCATCTCCGTAGCCTGTATCTACTATATTCTCTTTATACCAAGCATCCACTGCTATCTTAATTTCGCTGTCAGTTTCATTGGCTTGAGCTTCTGCTTTTGATGTGCTTGCAGTTCCGTTTGCGCCTCCAAACATATATCCGACATACTTAGTATCGTTATATATTGTATTCCATACTTGTCCTGCTTTGGCATATCTATCATCGTTTGCTGTTCCATTTGCATAAGCCTTTGTTCCATCGTAAATTATTCTCAGACTACCATCACCATTTATTCTGATAATTCTCCAATACATATCTTGACCGTCTTTGTTCTTTCCGTACTTGATATAGTTTGTTTGACTTGCGCCCCTATAGTAGTAACTAGTTCCATAGTCATCTTCTAAGGCATATAGTCCTTCATCTGTAATGGATACTTTTGCAAAATTTGGAACACTATGATTTACACTAGCTATTACTTTTTTAAATGGCGATTCCCGTGGGACTGATACATTAAATGTACTTGAGAATGTAGCATTTAAATCTGCTGTTTGGTCTACTCCATCTAAGTTCTCTAGTGTTATCGTTAGTCTATAGTAGTATTTAGCTCCTACTGGCAGTTCTATATTTTTAGATAAACTCTTTATCATAGGAGTGTTGCTTTGAGGTACGTTCTTTTTGGCTAGTACTTCCGTCCAAGTGTTGCTCTCTTCTGAAGGTTTGTAATCCAGTTTATAAGTTAAAGAACCATTCAAGTAAGTATTCACCATATCGACAAAGTTTATCTTGCCTACTACTGGTATAGTTCCCGTATTTTCGAGTATGAATAATTTCTCTGCTGATTCTCCAAAGTTTAGGCTTCCATTAAAACCGGAGTCATTGTCACTGAAAGTTATGCGCATTGTTCCTGAAGTTATAGATAACTCTTGGTTCTTTACTTCACCTGTCTCAAGGCTAAAGTAAGCATAAGATAGCGAACCTATGATAACCGCGATGCTTGCGACGAAGATTACTCCTAGAACTATTTTAGTTTTATTACTCTTTTTATCCATGTCAATTCCTCCATTTATGACTTCTACTCTTATTATATCAATATTGTAGCACCCCCCCCC
>CAZXXI010000053.1:0-8509 GCA_964644815.1 uncultured Muribaculaceae bacterium | reverse complement strand
ATTAGAAAGCGTCAGTATGTCGGCAAAAGCGGTTATGATAGTTTCATAATAGCCGAGTAACATGAGAAGTGCAGAACCCGAGATTCCCGGGATTATCGTGCTAGCAGCATCTAAAAGGCCACAGAAAATGAGCGATATAAAGCGATGTAATGCTGACTCCCCCACGACGACATCCGACGAAATAGATATGACGTTCAATAACATGAGTCCGGCGAAGACGACGACCGCTAGAAGAGTATTTTTAAAAGTTAAATCGGTATTCTTGACTTCCTTCAAAAGAGGAAATATTCCCGGTATCATCATGCCGATGAAAAACATCATCGTCGCGACATAGTGATTTATCAATAGCCACCTGATAATGGCACTACCTACCAATATGGCTAACCCGACTCCGATGAATAGATTTATCATAAAGCCCAAGTTCTCTTTAAATTTTTTCATACTCGAAAAAGATTCTATGATTCTCTCGTATAACCCAAAACATATGGCCATCACCGAACCGGATACACCGGGCATAATCTTTCCTATGCCTATTATAAATCCTTGTACTAATAATTTTAGTTTTGCCACTCTTACTCCCCTTTTCACTTAATTATAGAATAAAGTGCGAAAAAAAAGACTAAAATGCAACTTTTTGACCATACTAATTTTAGAAAGAAAAGTGATATTTATGTTAATCGTTGTCGGCTCTAGAAGAGATGGTTGTTCGCTCAAACTAGCTCGTGAAATAGAAGAAAAGCTTACGGAAGAAAGGATACACGCCGAACTAATCGTCCCCGGTAACCAAAGGATTCACCTCTGTACTGGCTGTATGGATTGCGATAAGTCCGGCGTCTGCGACTTTAGTGACGATATGGCTAAAAACATCGAACTTATTAAGAATGAAAAGGTCATCTTGTTCATAACTCCGACGCGCTGGAACCTCTTGTCGGGTGACTTAAAAATATTCATGGATAGACTCAATCCTCTCTATTCTACGCGCAGTCTCAAAGGTAAAGTGGGCATAGCTATCTCGATAGGTGCACAACCTAAAGATGTCTACAGTGCTTACGAAGCTACTGCTTCCTTGCGCAGCTTCATGGAGTCAGCCGGCATGGATTGTCCTTTCTCAGCTGAAATAAACGACTGTAAAGAAACATTAGATCTATCACGCCACCGAGATGAAATCGCCACTATTATCGCCCATATTAAAAAAATAGCAAAAGAAAACTGAGAATTTCTCTTTCCCAGTTTTAATTTATCTAAAATTTACGTTTATGCTTCCGACTCCGCCTTCGATGTCGATTTTATTAGGTCCATCGCCGATACGGCCACTCGTCGAATTGCCGTCTACTTTTATCGAACCTATTCCTTTCTCGACATACAGTGTATAATCTTCTAAAGAGCCACTAAGTTTCAAATTTAAAGAACCTACTCCTGCTTCAATTTTGCTCTTTCCCATCACTTTACCGGCTAAGTCGATTGAACCTACACCACAATCCAAATCCAAATCGGTGAAGTTTGCATTTTCGATAGTCATCTTTCCAGCTCCACCATCGATATCGACATTTTGGAAAGTACAGTTATTCATATTGACAGTTCCTGCTCCTTGGTCAAAATCCAATTTATCAGCTCTTATATCGTCCATCGTAACCTTACCAGCTCCGATGTCGATAGACAAATCTTTTAGTTCCACCTTGCGAGGAATCGTCAAGACTATCTTGCCCACTTTCGTATTGATAGGCCAGAAATAATCTTTTTCGCTTATCTTGAGTGTACTGCCTTCTCTTTTTATCGTGACATCGTTTTTCAAATCGTACTTTTCTACTTTGAATTTCTCTCCCGTCATCACCTCTAAACTGATGCTCCCGAGGTCGATATCCAATTTAGTTACTCCGGCATAATCGGTAATCTCTGTCTCTTCTTCTTTTATATATTTGCCGTCATCGTCGAATGCCCACATCATCGATATACCTCCCAAAATAGCTGAGACTATCGACATGATTATGATGAATGCTAAAAACAGCGCAAATCCTTTTATTACTTTCTGCTCGGTCGTCATCTTATCGTTATTCCTCCGAACACGCTCACGGCTTCGATGTATACTATTTTTTCTTCTTTCTTAGAAGCTTTTTCTCCATCTTTACCGGCTGTACATTTTACTCCACCGAAAACCTTAGTAGAATCCATTTTGACGGTTACATCTTCTGGCAATAGAATGTCGATGCTGCCGAAGACAGAAGTCAAAACTAGACTAGTCTTCTTGCCCAATTTGGCCTTTCTCAAATCTAGCGTCAACCCGCCGAAGACGGCATCGACAGTCGAACCTTTAAATTCGCCTGTAACTATCTTTTCTTCTGTTCCCATCACGCTTGCGATACTCTCCAAATCTTTTTTGTCCATGTTTATATTCTTCTCGACCATCTCTTTTACATTTTCGCCGAATACGCCTTTAAGCAATACGGAGAAACCTATGCAGATGATGATGAACGGTACGATGAGCTTCATAATCATAGAAAAACTTATGAATCCTTGGGCCGACAACAATAGCGCTATACCGATGAGCAACCCTATCAAAGAGCCACCTCTATCGTTCTTGTCGAATAGACCGATAAACGATGGAATTATGATAAATAGAGTCCACCAACCTCTAAATAGATGTATGTTCGCTATACCTAAAGCGTTCACTGCAAAAATCATTCCCACAGTTATTATGAATAACCCCCACAAAACTTTCGTCATGCTTTTCATTTTTTAAATCCTTCCTTCTATTAACAGTATAGCATGAAATTAGAAAAAAGTATGTAAAAAAGTGCACAAATACATGTACACTTCGTTAAATCATTTCCAAGCTGCAGCGACGTCGCAGTTCGAACTATACGGACTAGGATTAGGCATCTGCATACTCGTAATAAACGGTATCTTAAAGGCACTTCCGAACGATATACAAGTACCTGGTTGAAGGCTGCTCATCTTTTCGATTATATCGGCACTGATATTTGGAAGCATCTTTTCGATATAAGCTATATCTGCTGGGTGGGTCATCTTGAATATCAAGAAGTTCGATATCTGAGCGATAACGGTATCGCTTATTTCGACTGGTCGCTGTGAGATGATATCCAAAAGACATCCATATTTACGTCCTTCCTTAGCTATTCTATCGAATATATTATAACCGATTAAGAACAAATCGTTATCTTTCTGGACGTATCTATGTGCTTCTTCCAGGAATAAATGGAACGGAATAGATGCCCTATTCGGACGGCTCTTCGCAAAGTCGAAGAACATGCGCGCGAATATCTTTACTACCACTTTAGCTAAGTTGTCGTCGACGCCCTCCAAGTTGATGTTGACTATCTGACAGCGACTGTTCTGTTTAACGACCAAAGACGTTATATATTGTTCCAAAGTTATGAACTCCGGATATTTGAACAATTCCTTATTTGGAGAGTTAACTATGCTATGAAGTCTTACTAGAAGGACAGTCGAAGCATCTTTCAAAGCATCGTTTTCTTGGAATCCTTCGCTTATCAACGTGAAATTCAAAGCGACTTCTAAGTCTTCGATTGTAAAATATTGGATATCGTTCGGCAAGTTTTCTTCCAAAGAATCATCCATATGGCTGAGTAAGTACTCGTTTATGAGGACGCTCTCCGAGAAATTACCGTTAGAGTCGATTGAGAAACATTCCGAAAAGCTTCTCGTAAATCCTATTCCTTGCACCGGCGTATTGAAATTGAACTGTGGAGTATTCGTATCGTGAATTATCTTGAATATTTCGTTTTTCTTACCAGCACTCGTCATATTCGAGAAGAGGACTGCCATGATAGCTTTAGCAATCAAATGGTTTTTGACTTTCAGCGCTTCCTCATCCTGTCTAGCAAATATCCTTACCAACTTTAAAGTTCGCTCGAGTATCGTCAATTGGGAGTGCTCGGTCGCATTTAAAAGGAGGGCTAAATCGTCCAACGACAACAGATATATTGGAAGTCTCAAGTCTTCGTCTCCCTCATCTTGCTTATTCGTCGTCAAGAACTTATAGTTGTAATTGGAATTTATCTGATTGATGCCACCGAAGGCATTTTTATATTCGCCATAGGCATCGAAAAATATTAGGTTTGCATTATAAACTGGCATATCCGGATTGGCAAAGATGTTTTGAATTATGCGCGCAGTCCCACAGGACTTACCAGAACCGGAGGAACCCAAAATGGCAAAGTGGTTTGAAAATAATTCGTTTATCTTTACATAGATTGGATAATTGTTATATAAAGGACTATAACCCAATAAGAAGTTATCCGGTTTCTTGACGCCTATTATAGCTTGCAACTCCACTTCGTTAATCATTCTGACCTTCGAGTTCAAGCTCGGCTTTCTTACTATACCTGTTCTAAAACCGTTATCCAAAAATTCGCCTAAAAACTTTATCTCCAAAGCATCATCCAAAATGTTTTTTACCTCGCCCAAAATGCGCTGATTTCCGCTTTGGAATACGACGTGCATATTCATCAAATCTGGCAATACTGTCCCCGATTTCACTAACCCGACTGTCGCAATATTATCTGTAATCTTCAAAATATTAGAAAACATACTAACCATCCCTATTCTTAATCTAAATTATAACATACAAAAACCCAAATTAAAAGACTTCATTTTTTAAGTCTTTAAATTTTACATCGCCATCGACTACATCGTCTTCGAAGATTTTTCTTCTCCTCCCATATCGATATCGGTACTTTTCACTTTTTCGGCCATCTTTATGAGTTCATTCTCCATCGAAGAAGCCCATTCTTCTCCCAATAGCTCCCCTAATATATCTATCTCGGTCGTCCTATTGTTCGCAGCGAGAACCATATAATTGACTACGTTGTCCCTCAACACTTTGCGAAAATCGACGCCTCCCTTTTGTAAATCGAAATATGTAGGATTCTTAGTTTTAGAAGGAAGCACCATCTTTTTACCGTTTATAGTCAAGACGGGATATTGGAATATCGAACAAATTATATCGGCGATAGGGCCTAAATCGAACTTAGTTCTATTCTCGTTTGTGATATCGCACAAAGAACTCATGTATTCAGAAAACTTCGGCGCATTATCCGCACTTATGCAATTTACGCGTGCATTTTGAACCATTTGCTTTTTCTCATCGGTAACTTCGAACCCGCTCAAAGCGAATACAGCATCGCCGAAAGCTACGTCGACAGCCATAGGGTCGTCGCTCGAACATAGATGTAAAGTCTTTGTCTCGTTGTCATATCTTGACACTTCAGATGAACTTACAACTCTAAACCCGCTTTCTATTTCGCCAAGCTTATCCACGTTTAAACCGATTTCTTCTACTGCTTCATTAGAACTCATGACGAATCTGTTTGCGAGCGATACCAGCTTTTCAACTGCACTTTTATTGCTCATGTCGCGCGTATAAACTTCCCTTATACTTCTTTCCATTTCCTCGTTCATATTTCTTCACCTTTCATCCATTTTAGAAATACGTCGGCAACCCCCTTAGAAACCTCCGTACTTCTATTCTAATTATATAATATAGTTTACAAAAAAGACATTATTAATATACAAAGTAATGTCTAATTAGTGTCAATATTGTTATCATATTGCATTATTATCGCATAGTACTTCGTCTTGATATTGCGATAATCGGGTAAAATGTCCTCGGTGAGTTTAGAAAATGGAATAATCCTGAAGTTCTTATCGCTTTCGCTGTATGTATATACCAGTTCGGTGTTTAGGTCTTTGAGCTCTACTTTGGATTTACCTTGAAATTCGATTTTTCTTATATCGACATGTACTACCAATCCAACTTTTCTATCGTAATTATCTTTTGCACTCTGGTTCGATATAAAGTTGCCCAATGAATAGATGACTAAAGTCTTCCCTATCCACCTCACCGGTTCGATGACATGGGGATGTGTACCGATTACGACGTCGACTCCGAGATTAGCTAAGTATTTGCTCACCCTAATCTGCTCTTTCGTTGGACTCGTCGCATACTCATCTCCCCAGTGCATGGCCACTAACAAAACGTCGACATCTTCCCTTAGAGCCTTTATTTCCCTACGCGCTAACTCGTCCGAGTAAACGCTAACATAATATTCGGCATCGCTTTTAAGCCCGTTTGTCGACGTGGTATAGGATAGAAGGGCATATTTTATGCCGTTTCTTTCCAAAATTTTGGGATACTTCGCCTCTTCTTCTGTACATACGCTTCCTGCCGTCAAGACATTTTCAAATCTATTCCAAAAGTTACAGGCGTTCATGATACCGGCGGTTCCTTTATCTAATGTATGATTATTAGCTCTACTGACCAAATTGAACCCGAGTCCTATCATCGTTCTACCGAAATCATCCGGCGTATTAAAGCGCGGATAACCGGAATACCCGAGAGCCTCACCTCCCAAAATCGTCTCCTGATTATAGTACATCAAATCGGAATCTTCAAAGATGTCTTTTGTACTTTCGAACATTTTGACGAAATTATAGCGTCCATTTTCATAGGCATCTTTATATATAGCCGGATGGACGAGAGCATCACCCACCATCGTAAGTTTTAGCTCCTTTATCACCGGTTCTCCATCTTCATCCAATATGACACTTTTAAATACGGTATCCTCTAGCGAACACGAACATAATAAAAGACATATAACTAGCATCAAAATTCTTTTCATACTAATCTATATGTCTATTCTTTAATTATTATCCATTTTACTTTCTCTCAAAAGTCTTTCGTGTATTCCTGGCTCGACGATATTCAAAGCGTTGATAGCGTCTTCTAGACTCGCTTTAAATAACCCCTTATAAAACATCGTCTCGGCTTTCTTAAGACCTTGATTGACGCGCGGATTAGTCGATCTATACCGGTTTCCATAGACGATAGCTGCTTCACTCATCGAAGCTGTTTTAACCGTCTCGTATGTCGTCTTATAGAGCTTTAAAGTCAAATCCCTAGCCGTATCGACTCTCGTATTCAATACGTCGATATTGAGTGGACGATGTTCGAGTTCTTTAACCATCTCGTTTATAGCTTCTGTCGCTTCCGATAATTCTACGTAATAGTTTTTAGGTACCACTGGCAACTTATAAGAGTTAATTTTCTCTTTGCTACTCGCGAGTAAGTTCTTAATCTCTTCCAACTGGTCATATGCTCTATTCTCATCTTCTCTAAATCCGTTTATCAGTCTCAATATCGTATCCAAGTTGTCCTCTATCTTGCTCACCTTCGAGTTCAACACTTGCATCTCTTTGTTCAATTTGGAGAAAGCATATTTTTTCTTTTTCGCAGCATCTATCAACATGTCATAATCTTCTATTATTCCCTTGATGGACACTTCTACGATATTTAAACCTCTCAAGTCTTCATCTAATATGTTGTAATTAGCTTTGATATCCGGCAATTTTTTTATCAAATTGTTGGCAATCTTCGACAACTTTGTCGCTTTAGTAGCTAAGTTACTTCCTATCTCTTTAAAACTGTTTCTAGCCATCTTTTCTCTATCGAAATCGTTATATATGCTATCGAAATAAGTAGACATCGTCTTAAGCTCTAAACTGGAATCCTCTAAATTTAATACGTTCAACCTATCAAAAATATCGGCAATCTTCTTCTCAGCCTCGTTGATATTATATTCGATAGCTAAATAATCTAAATTATAACCCTCTTTTATCATCTTGCCATATATACTACCGATATCGCTCATCTTTTTAGGTAACAATCTTACCCCTAAAAGTATTATCTCCGGTGCCTCATCGATGACTAAATCTAAGTTGCTTATGGAGTCGTCAAGTGAACTTATTATCTTCGATACTTCCGAAAAAGAGTTATTGTCCATTGCTATCTCGAAAGCGCTGAACAGTTTATCTATCGTCTCGAATTGTAGTTCAATCGGCTTATTGATGAGATTATAGCTACCCAAATTCTCGTGGTATATGTTTATGATATTTCTATACTTTCCCTTCAGTTTAGTTACAGTCTCTCTGTTGCGTTCTTCCGATAGAGTCAGATTTTTAATTTCTTCTAAAAGATAGTTAGCTTTCGTCTTGACGTGATATATTGCAAGTTCTACTTTAGCCAAAGTAGGTTCTATTTCTTTATCGCAAACAAATCGTCTATTTCGATGAGGTTATCGGTCAAATGTGGTATATCGACATTTTTAATCTCTTCGAACCTTCTCTTCCACTCGTTATATTTGTTTTCTATATCTTTAGAGTTTATCATGCTCTCGACCTTCGATAGCTCTGCAAGTATATTGGCATTTAAAATGAGATTCTTCTCTCTTTCTAAAGTATCGAGAATTTCGCTATATCTCTTTTTATTGTGTTTTCGCATCATAATAGAGACGACTATGATGATAGCTATTACGAGTAAGACATACGTTAAACACAATAATTTCATAGTATTTCCACTCATGCTATCACAGTCCTTACTGTTAAAATTATATAATAATTTGTCGCTTTATGCAACATAACGCCCGAAATTTGCCGATTGTTTACGTCGAATAACGCATTTTTACATTTTATT
>CAZXXI010000052.1:0-8565 GCA_964644815.1 uncultured Muribaculaceae bacterium | reverse complement strand
AGTTTTTTTTTCAAAATTAAAGACTTTTCGTTAGAAATTTGGTACAATAGTAGATGAATGGGGCAAGGCAAAATGGATATATTTTTACCAGATATTTATCAAAAAAGTGTATACGTCATCGATTATAAGAGTCTTTATAATGCAGGAATAAAGATAGTGCTATTCGATTTAGATAATACGATTACTTCTATCAGTGCTACGGAGCCATCGCGCAAGTTAAAAGACTTGTTCGAGGACGTCAAAAGAGTGGGCCTCAAGCCCATCATCATGTCCAACAGCGGTAAGAAGCGTGTCGAACCGTTTAAAGAGGGATTGGTAGTCGATGCTGCTTGTTCTTCGATGAAGCCACTCAAGAGAAAATATAAGAAAATTTTGAGTGTCTATAACGTCAAGCCTTCAGAGGTTGCAGCTATTGGGGATCAGTTGTTGACCGACGTCTTGGGCGCCAATAGAATGGGTTTTACTTCGATATTAGTAAACAGCATAAGTGCCAACGACTTTAGGAGGACGAAGCTAAACCGAATCATAGAAAATAAGATAATAAAGCATTATACTAAGCGTGGAGTTTTTAAGCGGGGGGAATATTATGAGTAAAATATGCTATGGATGTGGAGTTAAATTGCAATGTACCGACGAAACTAGGGAGGGATTTGTTCCTCCAGCGAAGTTAGAGACATCGGATTATTGCATGAGATGTTTTAGGGCTATTCACTATGGCGATAATACGAAGGCAACGGAACCGAAGTCGATAGAGGCGATAGTGAAGACGGTGAACAAAAATGCTAAGCATGCCGTCTTTATGGTCGATTTCATAAACATATTCGATACGGTGATGGACATCTTTAAGAAGATTAAGGTGCCGAAGACTTTGGTCATCAGCAAGAGCGATATCATACCTAAAAACGTCTCTTTTTCACAGATAAAGGCATATTTAAAGAAGGTCTATGGAGTAAATACGGATGTCGTCTTTACGTCGAATAAGAGCAATTTGAACACACTTTCGAAGAAGTTGAACGATTTAGAAGAGGTGTACTTTTTGGGGTTGACGAATTCGGGTAAGAGTACGCTTCTGAACGCGCTCATCGAGAAAAGTGGAAAGAAAACTCTTAAGTTGACGACGAGTTATAAAGAGAATACGACGCAGGACTTTATCCGCGTCAAATTGGGAAGATTGACACTTATAGATTCGCCCGGTTTTGTCATCGACAATTACGAACTAGATAAGTCGACGAACATCGCCGAAGAGATTAAACCGATTACTTACCAGAATAAAGTCGATACGACCTATTCTTTGGGAGGGCTTTTCTCTTTGAAGTTTAAGGGAAGTGCGAATATCGTCTTTTACTTCAGCAAGAACATCAAAATTACGAGGCTCTACAATAAAGAGATAATAGGAACGACTTTTAAAGTGAAGGGAAACTCGGATATCGTCATATGTGGGTTAGGTTTTATAAAGGTGAGCGAAGATGTGACGATTACGATGCCTAATGAAATCATGAAGTATATGAACATACGTCCTTCGATAACGGGAGGCAAGTATGAGTAAAATAAAGGTGATGAGTGAAAACTTAGCCAACAAGATTGCCGCGGGCGAAGTAGTCGAAAGAATCTCCAGCGTCGTCAAGGAGCTCGTCGAGAATGCGATAGATGCGAGGGCTTTGAACATCAAGGTAGAGCTCGAGGACGCCGGGAAGAAGTCCATTCGCGTGATAGACGACGGGATAGGGATGGACGAGGCCGATGCCGAAGAGTGTTTTAAAAGACACGCGACGTCGAAGATATATAGAGATGACGATTTATTTTTCATAAACACGTTAGGATTTAGAGGAGAGGCACTCCCTTCAATCGCAGCCGTCTCAGAAGTCGTACTGGAGACTTACGACGGCAAAAGTGGAAAGATGGTCCACGTCAAAGGTGGCGACGTCATCGAGACTGGCATAGCGCCTTCGAGGAAGGGTACTATTTTTACCGTCACCAATCTATTCTATAATACACCTGCCCGTCTCAAGTATTTGAAAAGCGAACCGTCCGAACTTGCGAGCGTCACGAGTTTTATAGAGAAGTTGGCTCTATCGTATCCGAATATATCTTTCGTGCTCACGAACAACGGCTTCTTTAACGTCAAGACTAGTGGAAGTGGCGTACTTTTAAAAACTATCCATGAGATATATGGAGCCGATATCAGTTCGAACATGATAGAGATTAAGGGTTCGTGCGACGACTACGATATATCCGGTTATATATCTAAACCGATAATCCAAAGAAGCAATCGCAACTACATAAATACTATTATTAATGGGCGAATCATCAGAAATATGGAACTCAATAAGATAATAAACGATGCCTATTATACGTATAAGCCGGATTCGGTGTATCCGGTGGTCGTTATTAAAATCGAGACGGACCCGACTTTAATAGACGTCAACATCCATCCGACGAAGCAAGACATCAAGTTTTCTAAGATGGCTGAGCTCAGAAATGTGCTCACTGAGACGATAAAAGAAGCTTTGTATAATACACTTTTAATCCCGGATGCCTATCGGGTCTCAGCCGATGAAAGCGAAGACGAGCAAGAGGATGCGAGCGATGGATTTTCTATAGAAGCACTACTTCCGAAGACGCTTTTCGTGAATGAAAGTGAGAAAGAGCAATCCTTCCCTAGAGAAATGGAAGTCGACTCGAAGACTTTCGATAAGATGAGCGAACAGAAGGAGATAGAGTTTACCAAAGAGAAGAACAACGATATAAAGGTATTAGAGCTGTATCCCGTCGGGGTGGCGCTTGGAACCTATATAATCGCCGAGAATAAAGAGGGCATCTTCTTAATCGACCAGCATGCAGCTGTCGAGAGAGTGAATTATGAAGAAGTGTTAAAAGGGCTTTTGTCGAATAAGTCGACCAATATGTTAGTACCGATTACTATAGAGCTATCCGCGAGCGACATGGCCATCATGAGAAGCAAAGTGGATAAACTTGCGGCGATGGGGTTTGAAGTCGAAGAGTTCGGAATAAACACATATAAAGTGAATAGTCATCCCGTTTGGGTAAAAGAGGGAGTCGAGTACGACGTGATAAGAAGCGTATTCGACCTCATAATAGCGGAAGAAGAGTTCGACCCGTTGAAGTTCAACGATAAGGTAGCGGCGACGATTGCCTGCAAGAAAAGTCTCAAGGGCAATACGAGAATAACCCTCGATTTGGCAGGAGAAATACTTGCCAATCTGGTGAAATGCGATAACCCTTATAACTGTCCACACGGCAGGCCGACGATAATAAAATTTACGATTTATGAATTAGAAAAAATGTTTAAGAGGGCGATGTAATGAAAATAGAAAAGAAAAAGATAAACGGATATGACGTATACTGGTATAACACCGATAAGTACGCGACGATAAATATGAGATTCCTATTCGAGATGGATTATACGAAAGAAAACATATATAAGTGCGATTTATTAGAAGAGTATATGTTGTATTCAAACGAGTTATATAAGACCAGAAAAGCTCTTTCCGACAAGAGAATGGAGCTCTATTCGGTGCACTATGGGATGAACAACTTTAACGTCGGAAAGAAGCTGTTCGTCGAAGTCATGTTCAACTTCTATGACCCCGTCTTGGTCAAGGACGACTATTTGAAGGAAGCTTTAAAGTTTGCAAGTGACTTACTCTTTAAGCCCAATTTTGAAGGTGGCGTTCTCGATAAAGATGAACTAGAAAGAGCTAAGGGTGTGCTTTCGACGAAAGTGGGCGACGAACTCATGGATTTTCGCAGAAGAGCACGCAAGGAATTTTTAGAAACGCTCTATCCGAACTCGTATAAGACAGTAGATTTGATAGATACGCGCGCAGAGTTCGACGAGATGCTCGCAAGCTTTACGGATGAGAGTCTCATAGAGATGCACGATAAACTTTTAGAGTCGGTCGTCGGATTGGTAATACAGGGAAACATAAAACCCGAATATCTCGATTATATTGAAGAATTTTTCAAGTTTAAAGGCGTCTTGGCACAGGATGAGGATTACGAAGATATTTTGAGAATAGCAGATGGAGTAGAAGACTATTATCATTTGACAGATGAAGACTATAAAGAGTCGATTATAAGATGTGTGTACGACGTTCCTATAAACGATTTGAAGGACAGGATGGTCTATAGTACTATTGCGAGTATGTGCGGTTCGACGGGACTACTGTTGCACAAGATGCTAAGAGAAAACTTGCACATAGTCTATTCGACTAAGGCGACGTTTATTTGGAAATTGGGGAGACTGACTTTCGTTGCCGATATCGACGGCGTGAACGAAAAGAAGGCTATCGAGGGCTTCGATAGAGTTTTGGAGTCGCTTAAAGATAGAGAATTGGTCGAAGGGCTTTTAAACCAGATAAAAGAAGCTAACGAATTATTTATGTACACTTTCGATGAAAACAAATGGAATCCCTTCTTTGCAATGTATGATAGCGTGTTCGATTTCGACGTATCCGAGCAAGAGAGGATAGACTTGGTAGCGAGTCTCACAGTAGACGACATCGAAGAAGCTTTGACAAAGATGAAGAAACGCTGTGTGTTCTTCTATGAAGGAGTAAAGAAATGAAAGATGTAGTAAAAAAGGTCCTTAAAAATGGAGTTACTTGTTATCTATATAGCGATGAGAATTTAAAGCGTTTTGCCGTTTCCTATGGCGTCAACTATGGACTACTCGGGTATTTTGATAAGTTCTATTACGACGGTAAGAAGTATGAAGTACCACCGGCAGTAGCTCACTTCATCGAGCATACGCTCATCGAGAAGTCGAAATACGGCAATCTCTTGTTCGAACTTAAGGACAGGAACTATATGATGAATGGGGCTACTTCGTTCGAATGTACCCGCTATTACTTCGTAGGTATCAAAGAGCCATACGATAGCATAAAAAAGCTCATCAACATAGTGGATGATCCCGTCTTTACTAAAGAGGATATCGATGAAGCGAGGCATGCCATCGTCGAAGAGGCTCTCAAATGGGAAGACAACAAGTATGGCATGGGAAGCAATTTGAATATGAGGGCACTATATAACAATTTTGAAGCGGTATACGAGTCCGGCAATGTCCTCGGTTCGAAAGAGACGACAGAGGCGATAACTTATGAAGATGTACGCGTTTGTTATGATGCCTATTATAGCGATGATAATAAAGTACTAGCCATTGCCGGCAACTTCGAGATAGACGAAATGGTCACCTTTTTAGAGGGCGTCTATAGCGAAATTCCATCACATCCGAACAAGAGAAAACCGTACGATTACGGCAACGAGTTCAAAGTTAGGACGAAGATGGCGAAGATACGCAAGCCGGTTTCGAACGATTACATATTGGCATCTTTTAAGATGAAAAACGATTTTGGAATAGATAAAATGGCTCTTAACTACTATATCCATATGTACTTGAAACAGAAAGTAGCGAGCGATACACAGTTAGTTATCGATATGCAAAACGATAAAATCATAATAGGAGGAATCGGATATAGCGTATATTTCTTCCAGGAAGATGTGTTATCCGTCACCTTTACGGCAGATGTGACCGACGATGTAGAATTCGTCAAGAGATTAAAGAACGCTTTAAATACAGAAGGGCTCGACGAAAGAGATTTCGAGCTATATAAGAGGAACATGATCGTTCAAGATTTATCGAAGATGGATTACGTGTACGATGCCATAATCGGATTCCCAGCCAACATAGAATTTAGCGATAAAATATATAGCGTGGATAAGATTTCAGAGTGCACTTTCGAGGAGATGAAAAGGGTAGCGAGTAAGCTCGACTGGACCGAAGAAGCCATTACATTAATCGAGAAAGATGAAGGCAAATAAAAAGTGAATTAGAAGCTAAATTCTTCTACTTCACTTTTTTGTTCGGCGGGAATGCTTGCAACTTCGACTGTTTTAAGCGGTTCGGTAGGGGTTGGAGGGGCAGCTGGTGTAACCTTTTTGTCTATATCTAATATGTCGAACGAATTCATACTTTCGTCGTCCAATTGGATGAGTCTTAATATTTCGTCGATTGTCGTATCTCCGGTTAAAACTTTGCGCAGTCCATCTTGAAGCATCGAGTTGAGCTCTGAATTTTCGGCAAAGACGAGTTCGCGCAGTTTAGTCTTAGGTAGACCAGATGATATGGCGTCTTTGATGTCTTGGTTGATGTATAACACTTCGTGAAGCGGTATACGACCGCGGTAGCCTCCAGAGCAAGCTGGGCAGCCTTTCTTTTCATATATTTCGTTGACGTCTAAATTGAGGACGCGCTTGAACAATTTTTTTTCATAATCGGTCGTCGGCCGCAGTTGGCGACATTTGTCACATAGCTTGCGGGCAAGTTTTTGGGAAATTATGCCAGAGATAGCAGCGCCGAGCAAATAGCGTTCGACGTCCATGTCCAAAAGTCTTTCGATAGTATTCAAGGAGTCGTTCGTATGTATTGTCGATAGAACTAGGTGGCCAGTAATTGCCGAACGAACAGCTATGCGCGCGGTTTCGGTATCACGAATCTCACCGATCATGATGATGTCAGGGTCTTGACGGAGGATACTTCGGAGGGCGCTTCCGAAAGTCATACCTATTTCGGAGTTGACTTGAACTTGGTTGATGCCTTCGATGTTCATCTCTATCGGATCCTCGACAGTGATGAGGTTGCGATTTTCGGTGTTGAGCCTTTGCAACATCGCATAGACAGTCGTCGATTTTCCGGATCCGGTAGCGCCAGTTACTAGTATGATACCGTTCGGTATGGCAATCATCCTTTTGACGATGTCATAGTTCTCTTTAGTAAATCCCAAGTTCTCTAGTCCAGCCGAAGACATGGAGTAGTCTAAGATACGGATAACGATTTTTTCGCCCATATTAGTAGGCAAGCAAGAGACACGCAAATCGACGTTCATATCTTCGATGAGGCCTTTAATCGCTCCATCTTGTGGTAGGCGCGATTCGGTGATGTTCATGTTAGATATGATTTTGACGCGCGTTATCATATTCTTTTTCATCGCAAGAGGGACGTCGGTATAGTCGTGAAGGTCGCCATCGATACGGATGCGCATGTGTATACCATTTTCATAAGGGTCGAAGTGGATATCGGATGCACCACGCTTGACGGAGTCGACGATCATATCGTTGACGATGTCGACGATAGGAGTACTATCATAGTCGAAAGTCGTCATGCTTTTAAATTCTGTTTCTCTTGCAGTATCATCTTTTGCATCTACTGGTGGCTCACCTTCGGAAGGAGTGACTTCTTTCGCGGGAGTCGGAGTAGGTTCATTGGTTATCTCTTGAGGTCCTATTGGTTGCTCTTCAAACATATAATCACACCCTTTTATTCTTAATAATTATACCCTATAATTGCTCATTTTACAAGTATGTACAAGCTCTTTTGTCGACATTAGACATAAAAGAAGTGACATACAATTTGTCACTTCTTTTTCACCGCGATAATTTGGCGAAAATTTATTTTTGTGGAATGAAAGTAAATGTCCTTTTTTATCGGGTCGACGGATTGGACGTAGTCTTCGATTTCTCTTTTTTGACCGTTTTGGATGTAAGTCACTGCTACTTTGGAATGAGTGTACATGGAGTTTTTGATGAGTTCTTCGAATTCGGCTATCTCATCGTCTAAAAGTGTCGGTAAGTCAATCGACTGGTCATTTTTTAAAAGTTCACGACTAGGCACTACCGAACTAAAAGGCCTCCATTTTTTCATTCCACGGTCATTCACTCGCGATGTCCTCCCATCTTTTTATTGCGTTCAATCATAGTAGAATCTTTTAGGAGATTGGAAGCTTTGATGATGGAGTTTTTACCAAACTTGTTCTTTATCTCGTCGACGGCGTTGTTGATATGGTTTTTTTTCATCACCTCGTCGTACGGTTCGAAAAGATTCAACTGTTCGGTATTATTATTCTCTAAACCGCCCAAATTTATACTCACTTTTCTTATCGGATAATCTTCATAAAATTTCTCGAACATCGCTAGACAAATTTCGTAGATGGTATTGGTATCCATTGTAGCCGATGAAAGTCTTCGCGAGTGATAAAATCCGCCTCCGTAGGCCATGGAGTAGCCGATACCAAAGCCGACGACGTTGCACTTCTTTTTGTTTTTGCGCAGGCGGGCAGTTAAGACTTCTATCATCTCTTTGATAATGATAGTTATGTTCTCGTCGTCGTAATCTTTAAATAGGACTTGGCTGTGGCCATATGACTTATCTTTGGGACTGTTGTTGAAGTCTGTTATTCTGGCTAAGTCGATGCCGTTTGCATGGTTCCATAGCTCTTCGCCCATGATGCCATACTTGTTTTTGAGTTTTTTGACGTCGTAGTTAGCCAAATCTTTAATCGAGCGGATGCCCATGGCATTTAAATTGCGCTCCATCCGTTTACCGATACCCCAAAATTTAGAAAGAGGAGTGATGGACCAGAACTTTTCTTCGATATCTTCATAAGTCCATTTAGCGATGTTGTCTTTGGTATGTTTAGCCTCGATGTCCATAGCTACTTTGGCGATGAGCATGTTAGGGCCGATGCCGGCGGTGCTCAAAAGACCGGT
>CAZXXI010000051.1:0-8617 GCA_964644815.1 uncultured Muribaculaceae bacterium | reverse complement strand
ATTTATGGAAGCCTCTTTATCCAAAAATAGTAAAACAATAGTAAAAGAATCTTCACTAAAGACACCAAATAATACAACTGATGGAATGCTAAAAAAGGCATGGATTATCGAAAATGGTACAAGATACCTCCTCAAAGGTGGTTATAGAAACGAAGTATTACAACCTTTTAATGAAGCATTGGCAAGTGAAATATGCAAAAGACTAGGTTTTAATCATGTAGAATATACATTAGACACTTATAAAGATATGGTCGTATCAAAATGTCCCTGTTTTATAACTAAAGATACAGAACTTATTACTGCTTACCAAATAAGAAATGATATGAAAAGGCACGATAATATAGAGGATTATGAGGAGTACATCAAATTATTAGAGGATAATGGAATTAAAAAGGCTAGAATCGAAATAGAAAATATGTATATCCTAGATTATCTCATTATGAACGAAGATAGACATTTAAATAACTTCGGCATTATAAGAGATGTAAACACTTTGAAGTGGGTAAGTGTAGCACCTATATTCGATAATGGAATGGCTTTAAACGTTCCCTATTATAGCGATGAAGAAGTTATAATCGCAGGGGAGGGAAGATTCTTTTATGAAGTAAAACCATTTGATGAAATCGTTAAAGTTGTTAGGGATATCAAAAGAATCGATTTAACTCGCCTCGACGGGGTAGTTGAATGGTTTGACGATTTATTACATAAATATCAAAATATTACAAAGATGAGCGATAAAAGGATTCATCTGTTATGCGTTTTATTGAATAGACAAATAGATAAGTTAAAAAAATTGGTAGAGAACAGCTAAAAACTGTTCTTTTCTTTTGGTCACAAAATAGTAGGTACATTTAAGTAAAGAAAGTCTACCGGGGCTTTTTTTTAGTCTCTTTTTTTAGTATAATGAGTATTAGGAGGTCAACTATTATGATGAACTATATAACTGGAAAGATAACTCTATTAGAAAGCAATATGGTCGTGATAGAAAATAACGGAATCGGTTACAGCGTCTTTGTACCGAACCCTTATAGCTATGAAGAGGGAGAAGAGACGACTATATACGTGTATAACCAGATTAGAGAGGATGAGCACTCTCTATACGGATTTAAATCGATAGACGAACGCACACTATTTTTAAAGCTCTTGTCGGTCAAGGGCTTGGGTCCAAAAGTCGGCATGGGCTTCTTTGCCACGGGAAGTATATCTGGTATCGTCGATGCGATAGAGCGAGAAAACGTCTTATATCTCAAGAAATTTCCTAAAGTAGGAGAAAAGCTTGCAAAACAGATAGTCTTGGATTTAAAGGGCAAACTGGGAGAAGTGAGCGTCGCAGCGACGAATGGAGCGGATTCGTTCGAACTCGTAAGCGTCTTGGAGTCTTTGGGTTATAAGGCAGTCGATATCAACAAGATAGTACCGAATGTCGATAAGAATAAGACGATAGAAGAGCAGGTAAAAGATGCCTTGAAGTTACTTTTGAAGTAGGAGGTTCGGAGTGAAGGAAAAAGAAGAAAACATATTGGATAGCAATAAGGTTTCAGGCGACGAGTTTGAGACTAACATACGTCCACAGAGGATAGACGATTATATTGGACAGGTCGACGTCAAAGAGAACATTCGCGTATTCATAGAGGCTGCGAAAATGAGAGATGAATCTTTGGACCACGTCCTTTTGTATGGGCCACCGGGCTTAGGTAAGACGACTCTTGCCCACATTATTGCCAACGAATTAGGGGTCAACATCAAGACAGCTAGTGGACCTTCAATCGAAAAAAGCGGAGATTTGGCAGCTGTCTTGTCGACTTTGGAACCGGGAGATGTGCTATTTATCGATGAGATACATCGCATGCCAAGAGTAGTAGAGGAGATACTGTATCCTGCGATGGAAGACTTCGAATTGGACATCATCATAGGTGCTGAAGGAAGTACGAAGAGCATCAAGATAAACTTGCCACCGTTTACTCTAGTAGGTGCGACGACGAGAAGTGGAGACTTATCGAGTCCATTGAGGGACCGCTTCGGCATAGTATGTAAACTAAACTATTATACCGATGAGGAATTGTCGAGCATCGTCAAGCGAACTTCGCGCATCGCCGGCATGCCGATAGTCGATGAAGCAGCTTTAGAGCTAGCTAAAAGGAGTAGGAAAACGCCGCGCATAGCTAATCGCTTATACAAAAGAGTGCGCGACTTTGCTCTCGTCGGAGGAAATCAAGAGATAAATCTGGAAGTGACGAAGAGTTCGCTCGAAAGACTCAAAGTCGACAGTTTCGGTTTAGATGAAATAGATATCGAATATTTGAGCAGCCTCATCAAGAAGTTTGGAGGAGGACCAGTAGGGGTTGAGACGATTGCCACTTCGATAGGCGAAGAAGTCACCACCATCGAAGACGTCGTCGAACCGTTCTTGTTGCAAGAGGGATTTATAAAGAGAACGAGAAGTGGTAGAATAGCTACCGAGAAGAGCTATTCACACTTGGGAATAAACCATACCTACAGTTTATTCGACACGGTAGAAGAAGAATAAAGCAATTTTAAAAAGAGAGAAAGTGAATTTATGAAGACAGACGATTTCGATTACGATTTGCCGGAGAGGCTAATCGCCCAGACGCCACTTAAAGAGCGTAGCTCATCGCGATTACTCGTCCTCGATAGAAACAAGAAAACGTACGAAGATAGAGTCTTTACGGATGTCTTAGACTATTTAGAAAAGGGAGATGCCTTAGTCATCAACGATACTAAAGTAATCCCTGCTCGCTTAATCGGCATCAAAGAAGAGACGGGCGCTAGAATAGAGATATTGCTTCTCAAGGTTATCGAAGGAAACGTCTGGGAGGCGCTATCGCGACCTCAGAAGAGGTTACACGAGGGCACAGTCGTCACCTTTGGAGATGGCCTTTTAAAAGCGCGTGTCGAAAAGATATTGGATGACGGCATCGTCCACGTCGAGTTGTTGTACGAAGGCATTTTGATGGAAGTACTGGAGAAATTGGGTACGATGCCTTTGCCACCCTATATTCACGAAGAGTTGAAAGAACAGGGAAGATACCAAACCGTGTATGCCGAGATAGATGGAAGTGCCGCGGCTCCGACGGCGGGGTTGCACTTTACGAGAGAGCTTTTGAAGAAAATAGAAGAAAAAGGCGTAAAAATTGTCCACGTCACATTGCACGTCGGGTTGGGAACGTTTAGACCGGTCGAAGAACGAGATATACGCGACCACGTGATGCATACCGAACACTACGTCTTGAGCGAGGAAAGTGCTCGAATTTTGAACGAGACGAGAGAGGCGAGCGGTAAAATCATAGCTGTAGGAACGACATCCGTTCGAACGCTCGAATCGGTGATGAGCAAATATGGAACGTTTAAAGCTTGTGAAGAAGACACGAGCATCTACATCTATCCTGGCTATACTTTTAAGGGGATAGACGCTATGATTACGAATTTCCACCTTCCCAAAAGTACGCTCATCATGCTCGTAAGTGCCTTTGCCGGGCGCGAGTTCATATTAGAGGCATACAAGCACGCCATAGATGAAGAGTATCGCTTCTTCTCGTTTGGAGATGCGATGATAATAAAGTGAGTGATAACATGAAAATAAAATATAACCTTTTAAAAACGGAAGCTCATACACAAGCTAGGTTGGGAGAGATAGAGTGGAACGGCAAGCGCTTTTCGACCCCGATGTTCATGCCCGTAGGGACACAGGCGACCGTCAAGACTCTTTCGCCAGAAGAAGTAGCTGCATGCAATTCGGGCATAATACTTGCCAATACGTATCACTTATGGCTAAGGCCTGGCGAAGATGTCGTCCAAGCTGCAGGAGGATTGCACGAGTTTATGAACTATCACGATGGTCCGATTTTGACCGATTCGGGAGGCTTCCAAGTATTCAGCTTAGCTAGACCTAAAGACATAACAGAAGAGGGAGTAAAGTTTAAAAATCAGTATAACGGAGACAATCTATTGTTAACGCCTGAAAAGTCGATTGCTATTCAAGAAGCACTTGGAAGCGATATAGCGATGAGTTTTGACGAATGCGTCGGTTGGCCGAGTAAGAGAGAATACATAGAGGAATCGGTTGAAAGAACTTTGCGATGGGCAAAACGCGGAAAAGACGTCCACACTTCTCAGGAACAGTCGCTCTTCGGCATCGTTCAGGGCGGTGAATACGAAGATTTGCGTAGGCATTGTGCGGAAGAACTAGTGAAGATGGATTTCGACGGGTATTCGATAGGAGGCACCAGCGTCGGCGAGGATAAACCGACGATGTATAAGATGGTCGAATATGCTACTAAGCATTTGCCAGAGGATAAAGTTCGCTATCTCATGGGAGTAGGCGACCCTATCGATATCGTCGAAAACGCGATAAGGGGAGTAGACATATTCGACTGCGTAAGTCCCACGCGTTTGGCTCGTCACGGAAATGCTTTGACGAGATATGGTAAAATCAATATCAAAAATAGCAAATATAAGAAGGACTTTACGCCGATTAGCGATGAGTGCGACTGTTATGCGTGCCAGCACTATACGAAAGCTTACATACAACATCTAATCAAATGTGACGAGGTTTTTGGAGCAAGACTTTTATCTATTCACAACATTCGCTATTTAATTCACTTGACAGAAGAATTGAGAGATGCTATAAAAGAAGATAGAATACTCGAATATCGAGAGAAATTTATAGAGGACTATTATGGGAAACAGCGTTAAAATATCTATTGCTTTAGTCTGTTTGATTATCGCTATAATCGTAACAGGCACGACACTTAAAGTGAACAAAGAACACGAGGACAAACTCATCTTGGTGAGCGAATCGCGCATCGAATATGCAGCGAGGTCGTGCTATTTGGACGAAGTGTGTACGGGTAATGCCGTAAATATAGGTTTTTTGATAGAAAAAAAATACCTCGACCCCGAAGTACATCCCATTACGAAAGAGTATATCTCTAACAATTTGATGGTAGAGTGCAAAGATTATATATGTAATGTGGACATATAAAAGGTAGCAACGTTAAGTCTATGATGGGAAGTGATGCTTAGTGAAGAATAAGAAAAAGAGAACAGGAATAGTGGTGTCAATGCTGATACTCTTAATAGCGATAGGCCTTTATTTTCTTTTAATTTCTAAAAATCGCTATATAAATATTGATTCAGAGGAGAATAAAGTGCTATTCGATAAGTGTACAGAAGCGCTAAAACAATTCGAAAATAACATGGATGCGATAACAGTGAGTAATGAAGAAGCAGAAGTTCGTTGGTATAAATTTAAAAAGCGAGATATCGAGAACGTCGATTTTTATGACGATTTGATTACGGCATTGCGAAGAGCTCACTTAGCTATTTCTCCGAGCGAAGTCAAGAGAAATACAAATGCGGGATTGATATTGAATATGTTTCATGAAGACAAAATAAAAGGCGAAGATTTCAGAAAATTCATAAAAGAGGAATATGAGAGATATACAACTTCTTCTACAGATTTCACTTTTGTATCCTACTACAATATTGATGATAAAACTTTGAATTCTATTTTGAAATCCATCTATGAATATAAATATGTCTACGACAGCAATCCTAAAGACTATACCGATTTATTAAAAAACGAATATTTAAAATTACTCGTTTTAAATAATATTACAGAATACTTGTTAGTGATGGTCTAGTAATGGAATGGAGTATGGATTTATGGAAGAACAAAAAACTAAAAAGATTAAGAAATTTTCTATGGCTTTAGTACTTGTAATCTGCATTTTGATAGTTAGCTGTATTTTTGGAGAAAGAATAGGTCTAGCGATAAAATTAGCGACTACTATCGAGATGGATAGCATCGAAGAGATATCCATTGCTATCGAGGAAAATACTCTTACTAAAACTAGTGCGTCTATAACCATAACCGATACCACCGGCAAGAGCAATCGATATGGTGGTGCCTGTCAGTATAGAATCGAGAAAAAAGTAGATAATGAATGGGATAAAGTGAAAAAAATTAAAGAAATGCCTAGTACCCTGCAAGTCTACTTTGTCGGCGAAAATAATAAACTCGAACAAACTATAAATTGGTCCGAGACTTATGGCGAATTGGAGAAGGGAATATATAGATTAGTCAAAAGTACTGAGATAGAAAAAAAAGACTACGATTTTTCAGTAGAGTTTGAAATTCTTTAATATTTCGAATATAAAGTCTTTAATTGTTTTTTAAGAACTCTTTCATGATTTTGGTAAGAGCTCTTTTTTCTATTCTGGAGACGTAGCTGCGCGAAATTCCCAGTTCATCGGCAATCTCATTTTGTGTGAGTTCATCGGTGTTATCTAGTCCGTAGCGCTTTTTCAATATGAGTTTTTCGCGATTAGTCAAAACATTCATATAGCAGTTGAGTTTAGCTATCAAGTCTTGGGTGTGTAAGTCTTCTATCGGGTCTGTTTCGTCATCTTTGACGACATCTAAAAGGCTTATTTCGTTTCCTTCTTTGTCGAAGCCGATGTAGTCGTTTAAGCTGACATCTTTCAATGTCTTCTTGGTAGACCTATAGTACATCAGGATTTCGTTTTGTATACAGCGAGCGGCATAAGTCGTAATCTTTGTATTTTTGGTGCCATTATAAGAATCTATTCCCTTTATGAGACCGATTGTACCGATAGAAATCAAATCGTCGGTCATCTTACCTTTGGAATCGAATTTTTTTACGATGTGAGCGACGAGTCGCAGGTTGTGTTCTATGAGTTTACTGCGACATTCCTTATCGCCTTTTAGAAGTCCTTCGATACATTTGGTCTCTTCTTCGCTACTTAAAGGTTCGGGGAACACATTTATAGAGTAGGAACCGGAGAATAAGGAGAGTCCCTTTAGTAAACTCAAGATAAAACTTAACATTAGTACCACCTAATCTAAGTATATTTGAAGGATTTATTTTGATACCTAATTTTGGTAAAGTTGGATAGAAGAGTCGATATTCCTTTGAAAAAATCCTCGACATGAGCAATTATTCCTTTGAAAAAATCCTCGATGTGAGCAAATATTCCTTTGAAAAAATCCGTTTGTGTTGAAAAATGCGCTAAAAAAGGGTATAATTTTAATATAAGAGGAGCGATGAAAAATGTTAGAAAGAAAAGTGAGAACTGATTTAATAAATTGGAAAAACAACCATAAAAATAATTGTTTATTTGTAGTTGGAGCCCGACAGATAGGAAAAACTTTTATCATACGAGATTTTGCGAAAGAGTTTTATGAGAGCGTTATCGAAATAAATTTTATCGAAAAAAATGAATATAAAGATATATTTGTTGGCAATTTAGATGTAGAAACTATTTTAAAAAAGATGAGCATAAATATACCAAATATGAAAATAATTCCTGGAAAAACGCTGATATTTTTAGACGAAATCCAGGATTGTGAAGATGCCATAACTGCTCTTAAGTTTTTAGCAATGGATAAAAGATTTGATGTTATCGCATCAGGTTCGATGCTCGGAATCGCTTACCGAAGAGCAAAATCATTTCCAGTTGGATATGTTGAATTTCTCGAGATGCACTCTCTCGATTTTGAAGAATTCTGTTGGGCAAATGGCGTAAATAGAGAGTCCATCCAATATTTAAAAGAATTTTTCGATTTAAGAAAGCCTGTTCCTTTATCTGTGCATACCAGAATGATGGATTTATTTAAAGAATATATCGTACTAGGTGGAATGCCTCAAGTAGTAGACGATTTTGTACATAATAACAATTTTTCTAGTGCCTTTAATTTACAAAAAAATATAGTGAGAAGTTATAAAAATGATATTTTGAAATACGCAGATGAGGAAGAAAAAATAAAAATAATGGCTTGTTTCGATTCTATTCCAAAACATTTGTCTCAAGATTACAAAAAGTTTAAATATAATTTGATTGAAAAAAAAGGCACTTCATCTAAATATTCTAGTGCTTTAAGATGGTTATACGATGCAGGAATAATAAATTTTTGTTATAACTTGTCGAAACCCGAATTACCTCTTGCGGGAAATGCTAAAGAAGATGTTTTTAAAGTTTACATGAGAGATACAGGACTTTTGATGGCTATGCTCGAGGATGGTTCCCAGTTAGAAATAATAAATGGAAATTTAGGAATATACAAAGGGGCGATATACGAAAATATAATCGCGGATATTTTTACTAAATTGGGGAAGAAATTATACTATTTTGAACATAACTCTACTTTAGAAATAGATTTCTTTATCAGATATGAAAATAAAGCGACAGCTGTAGAAGTTAAATCTGCCGATAATACAAAGTCAAAATCTTTAAATTCAGTGATGGAAAATTGGAAAGTAGAAAAGGGCATAAGATTGTCTTCAAAAAATCTCGGCGAAAAAGTAGAAGATAATGGAATCCTTTATATTCCTCTTTACATGGCAATGTTTTTATAATTGTGTCTGTCTCGTTACAGGCATTTTATAGTGCTAGAAGATGTTACAGTATCGTTTGCTAAGATTTCTCTTGTTAATACTCCTAAAATAAACTATAATTGATATAAGATAAGGGTGAGGCAATGTGATCGGAACGATAGAAGAGATCAAAGACGTCTGTGTTCAGGTTAGGCTTTCTTTCGATATATCGAAGTCGAAAAGCCTATTGAACGTTTTCA
>CAZXXI010000050.1:0-8664 GCA_964644815.1 uncultured Muribaculaceae bacterium | reverse complement strand
GATACCTCAAGGATCTAAACGTGTCTTTTTTTATGTTAGTCGTTCTCGCAAACTAATACGAGGACGGCTAATGCTAGGATTAAACCTAACACCGTTTTAAGCTTATTACACATAAAACGAACACCTCCTTCCTTACCAAAACTCCCCTTGAGAAAAAGTTGTATGAAGCTCGTCGTTGATTTTGAGGTAAAAAAGGAGAAACAACAGATAGATGTGTTCTTCATCTCAATTAAAACATAAACCGATAGCGAATGTCAAGTTTTTGGCTTAGACAGGGCGTTTGAGAGCAATTTTGTAATTTTTGAAAAAGAAAAATTTTTCTCTTTTTTAGTGTAAAAAGTGTTGTGTAAGTATATAGAATATATTATAATTTAGTTAAGAATTGGTTAGATGACTAACTGTGTTTTTAAAAACTCGAGTAATGCAGTTAGAACTCAAGGTATGTGCCAGTTTGTGGTTTTTAGTTGAATAAGTTTTTTATGACGGCTTTCACCGTTTCTTTAATATTAAATACTAATTCTAAAGTAACCGTTTTATAAGTAACATCTCTTTCCCTGAGTGAAATTAAAAGAGATTGATACACAACTGGTTTAACTGATTCTTAAAAAAGCAAGGAACGCGTTCTTTGCTTTTTGTATGTCAATATAGTTCGTGGCATTCTCCACTTTGAGGCTTGTAGAAGCAGTGGTTCTTATAACGGCCTGAGTACTGTTGCGAATAGAAAGTGTCTTTGCAAGATTGATTTTTAGAAGGGGCGTAGAACCAAAGTGCATGGGTAGCAGGATGGTAGTACTCGCCTCTTAGACAGCGCTCCGCTAAAGACTTTTCTTGAGTGGTCGAAGCACTATAAAATAGAGAACTCTTCGTGCCGGAGAAACCGCCAGGATTTTGGTATACGACATCGGAGATAGTCCTTATATTTTCGAAGACGCCACAGCTAGCGATGCTCCTGTTGACTATCACATTTCCGACCATGAGCATACCTAGGTTGCCTTCTCCCAAAGCTTCTGCACGCATCAAGCGAGCCATGAGGTCGAGTTCTTTGCTCGTATAATTTATTAGCATTTTAATCACCTAATCATATTATATGAAAAAAGACTATTATTGGACAGTGAACGATGTCCTTATAATAGTCTTGATGCTAGAATGTTTAGCTAAAATTTTTAATTTATATTTGTAGCCCGATTCTATATATGGAGTTATGTCTTTAATAAATTTGCCCTCATAGACAATCTCATCTTCTTTGTAGATGATTAAATCGTAGTACTCGGTATCGTCGTTGAGGGTGAGGTCGATAAACATCTTATCCTGCTTGCAGCTCTCCTGGTAGCCGTCGTATTTTTTGGAGTAGCAACTGAAAGATGCAGCGTCCAGTTCGTACTTTGGAGCAGTTGGTATAGTAGAGACTGAACGCTCTTCGTCGGTGTAGTAGGAAGTGTCTTCACCGGTGGTGACGAAGTCGACGACAAAAGGTATGATGGGAAAACTCTTCTTTTTATTTGCAACACTCGATAAAAGATAATCGTTGATGGTCAGCTTATAGGCGCGCGTTTCGTTTTCGACGAAGCCAAAAGGGTTTCTAAATTCGAGTTTTCCAAGAGAAAAACGGATTAAAAAGAGGATAATTATCGCTGCTAGGAGAATTACTACGACATCTTTAACTCTCGACTTGCGGAAAGCTCTTTCTTTATAAAGGTATTCTTTTATCTCGGGACCCATGTTATCACCTAGTTTGACTTTATACCAAATCTTGTCAAAAGTCAAACTATATGTATTTAAATAATATAAAGTTTATGATAAAATTGTGATGTATTTAGAAGATGCTAGATGATGGCAACTTTTTCTATGGGAGGAATTATGGTAGTATTATTGGGCAGTAAAAATCCGTGTAAATATAGGTCGGTCAAAAGTGCTATAAAAGAGCTAGGCTGTGAGATGGAAATCGTAGCTTTCGACGTTCCTTCGAGTGTGAATGATAGACCTATAGGATATGAGATTATCAGAGGAGCGGAGAGCAGAAATGCCGAACTCAAAAAGATAGCGCGAGAAAAAGGGATAGCTTATGATTACCTAGTTTCGATAGAGGGTGGAATAGAACTCGATGAGAGCGGAACTTATTATATGGTATCTTATTGTGCTATCGAAAATAGAGAAGGTAAAAAGCACATGGGAAAGTCGCTATGTCTTGCATTGACATCAACTCTATTCGAATACAATAAAAATGTGGGAAGTATAAATCGCGTTATCGAGCGGATGAAAAATTGTGACAATTTTAACCAAAAGGGAGGTATAACGGGCTTCATAAGCAATGGCGTTTTCGACAGGGAGAAAATCGATAGAGACGTAGTCATGTCGACATTCATGCCATTTTTGACGGAGGACATCATCGAAGAATTGGAAAAAGAACTGAGAAAGGAGTTGTAAGAATTGGATTTTTTAAAAAACTTAAAATTTGCCTGGCGTTATGCTAAGGACCAGAAGTGGAGATTGTTAGTCTATATTCTGGGCAATCTATCTCTAGTCGTGATAAGCATAGTGATACCCGTTTTGGGTGCGAGACAAATAGTTCAACTGACGGATAGTGCACTTATGCAATTTCTCTTTACTTCGCTTTTGATTTTCGTCATAGAAATGATGAGAAACGTCGGCGGCTTTATATCGAGACGCTGCTCGCAGGTGATATATAGGGAGACGTTTTCCAACTTGGAAGTCGACTTAGGCAAAACTATCTTGCAATTGGAAAACGAATGTATCGATGCGAACAGTTCGGGAGTGTTCATCCAAAGAATTACGAACGATTCGGCAAAGCTCGCGGACATCTTCGGCATATTAAATATGTACCTTTCTAACATAATAATAGATTTAGGAATCTTCGGAGCAGTGTTCATAATCAATAAGTGGATTTTCTTATATATGGTGGTCATGGTCTTAATACTCTATATGGTGGAATCTACAAAAGCTAAAAGATATATGGCTAGGGATAAGATATATAGAGAAAAGAACGAAAAAGTGACCGGTTTCATAGGTGAAATAGTGCGTGGAGTAAGAGATATAAAAATGCTCAATGCCGAGAGGAGTTTCATAAAGGAATTGGATTCGAAAATAGTGGATTTGAACGAAACACGGTATGGGATGCTGAATTCGAATAACCGTTTTACTATGCTTTCCTCTACACTGCGCGATTTGTTCGACATATTGTTAATCGTCTTGATAGTCTACTTCATCAACAATGGAGCATTGAGCATCGCATCGGCATTGGTCATCATAAACTATTCGGGTAGACTTCCTTCTATCGTAAACTATTTTGGAATGCTACTCGATAAAGTGAAAGATTTCAATCTATCCGCGGAGAGAGTATTCGACATCATCGCTGGCGAAAACTTTAAAAAAGAGGAGTTTGGCAGCAAGCACTTGAAGAAAATCAGAGGAGATTTCGAATTTAAAAATGTAGCATTTGCCTATAATGAGCAAGACGTATTGAAAGATGTATCCTTTAAGATAAAGGCAAACGAGACAGTAGCCTTTGTCGGCAAGAGTGGAGCAGGCAAGACGACTATCTTTAACCTTCTGTGTAAGATGTACGACGTAAAAGAGGGAAGTATTACGATAGACGGAGTGAACATCGAGGAATTGGATAGGGAGTCGATTCGTGGAAATATCACCATCATCAGTCAGAACCCATATATCTTCAATCTCTCGATAAGGGACAATCTCAAACTCGTCAAAGAAGACTTGAGCGAGAAAGAGATGAAAAAGGCATGCAAGATGGCTTGCTTGGACGAGTTTATCGAGAGTTTACCCGATAAGTACGATACCGTCATAGGCGAAGGTGGAGTGAATCTATCCGGTGGTCAAAAGCAGAGGCTAGCAATCGCTAGGGCGCTCGTCCAAAAGACAGAGATAATACTTTTCGACGAGGCGACGAGTGCACTCGACAATGAGACACAAGCCAAAATACAGGAAGCTATCGACAACATGAAAAACGAATATACTATTTTGATAATAGCGCATAGATTGTCGACTATCATCAACGCCGATAGAATAATCTTCTTAAACGATGGCAAGATAGAGATGGAGGGTACACATAAAACTCTTTTGAAAAAGTGCCCGGACTACAAACATCTATACGAGTCAGAGATTAAAAAGTAAAACATTGTCGTTTTGCTTTTTTAATATTCTAAAATAAAAGTGAAAATGCTATAATGGGATAGTGATGAATATGGAAAGAAAAAGACTAATAATTTGGAACGTCGTCTCGGTAGCATTCTTAGTAGCATTTTTCTTGTTGCTAAGCAATATCAACACCTCGGGTATGAAAGCTTTTGACGAAGCAGTTTATAACTCTTTGTATAAAGCGTCGTGGCTCACTAGTCTCATGAAGGTTATTACCCATTTAGGAGACGGTGCTACTCTAGTCGGAATAGCGCTCTTGAGCTTTTTCGTTTTAAGAGATAAATTTAACGCTATCGCTATTTCTTTAGATTTAAGCCTCATCAGTCTGGTAAATCATACGTTAAAAAATGTCATCAAAAGACCACGGCCTGATGGTTTTAGATTGATACTGATAGATGGCTACAGTTTTCCGAGTGGACACTCCGCTACTTCATTTGCCTTTTATGGATTTTTAATCTATCTCATAATCAAGAACAGTCGAAATAAAATAGTGAAAGTGGTCACCGTTGTCACTTTAGCAGCGGTGATATTAGGGGTAGGTATCAGCAGGGTTTATCTAGGTGTCCATTATGCCAGCGACGTCATAGGAGGATTTTTATTCGCGGCATTCTTTACGATGATATTCATATCATTTATAGAGAATGCTACTTCAAAAAAGCTGTGAAGAGCGGGATGCTCCTAATAGTTTTATTACATGGAACCGCAATGCTACTAATTTTCGACAAGATAATGTCAAAAAATCATTTCTATATCTGTCTTAATGTGTTATATTTTTGCTTAATCTGGCAAGAGGAAGGAAATGGTTTTAAATGGTCAGTTTTATAATTTGTGATGAAAATGGAAGTATGAGGAAATGTCTTTGTAACAAAATTAAAAGATTTCTATTTACTAAAGAGGAACACTATAAGATTCTAGAGATAGAAAAGATAGAAGAGAAAGACGAAAAGAGATTTCTATGCCTCGATGGGACAAAAGTCTTCATACTTAATATAGATTCGCCACCTAATCTGGAGTACGCTAAAAAGATAAGAGAAAGTGGAGACTTCATAAGTCCTATAATCCTTTATAGTAAAGATGACGCAGTTAACTATATAGAGAAACTAAGAAATATATTATTTTTAGATGTGATAAAATTGGATGGGCGTTTTGAAGAACATTTTATAGAGAGCATGAGCGAAGCCTATAAAATAATTACGAGGCATTCGGTCTACACGTTTTCTATATTCGATGAAATATATAGAATTCCGTATAACGACATTTATTGCATAGTAAAAAACTTTAAGGATGACTCGGTAACGATATATACGAAGGACGATTCATATATAAATTATGCAACAGTGAAAGGTATCGAAGAGAGACTAGAGAGCGATGCGAGATTTTTGAAAACGCATAGGAGTTGTATTATCAATCTCTATAACGTCTTGTCATATGACAGTAAGAACAATATCATCATTTTTAAAAATGGCATGACCATCGATTTGATTTCTAAACAGAATAAACCATTACTCATAGAAAGATTAAAGAATTTTAACAACATTTCGTGACGTAAGCTTAAGTCGATTATCCAAGGATAGTCGACTTTTAATATAGAGAAAGTTTAAAACTATGGTATAATAGGGGTGATGAGTGGAAAACAGATGGTTTTTCCACAGGTGAGGCTTATGAAAGAATTAGTAATCGAAGTAAAAGAAGAAAAGAAACTCTTGGATATCTTGGGTGAATCTTTAAAAGATTTGTCGAATAAAAAGCTAAAGAGCTATATAAAATATGAAATGGTTGAAGTCGACGGGCAGGTAACTACAAATTCTAGTAAAGTCGTCAAAGAGGGTAGTATAGTAAAAATCTATTTTTCTAAAAAAGTGATTCCTGAATACGATTTACATATTGTATATGAAGATGACGATTTAATCGCGATAAACAAACCAGCTGGATTGTTGTCGATTTCTAATTCCAAAGAAAAGGATGTTACGGCCTTTCGGCAAGTTAGCGATTATATAAAGAAGAGCGATAAGAAGGCGCGACTATTTGTAGTACATAGAATAGACCAGGGTACTTCGGGAGTTTTGCTCTTTGCTAAAAATTTAAAGCTAAAGGAAAAGTTACAAAAAAATTGGGGAGAATATGTCAAGAAAAGAGAGTATATCGCTGTGGTAGAAGGAATCGTTAAAGAAGCTGGTATGAGAGAATCATATTTGACGATGAATCACTTTCAGATAGTGCACTCGACTAAAAATGAAGAAATAGGTAACTATGCCATAACGCATTATAAACCTTTAAAGGTAGGTAAGAAGAGAACAATGTTAGAAGTACTAATAGATACTGGACGTCGCAACCAGATAAGAGTGCATATGAGCGAGATGGGCAACCCCATAATTGGAGATAAAAAATATGGATCTTGCGAAAACCCTATCAACAGATTGGCTTTACACGCATCGAAATTGCATATAGTCGACCCGAGAAATGGCAAACTTTTAAAATTGGAATCAGAGGTACCTAAAGAGTTTTACGATTTAGTTAAGTGAAATTTTGTCGAAATGTGCGTTTAAATAATTGAAAGAAAACGACTAATGTGATAGTATCAGATTATTCAGTAGGTGATTTTATGGAAGTATTTACTTACTATTTTTGGACTTTTGTGTTGGGAAGTGTGCTGGGTGTCGTAATGGAAACTATCTGGTGCCTTATCAAAAACAAAAAATTTGAGTCGCGCAAAGGATTAATATATGGACCTTTTAATCCTCTCTATGGAGTAGCTGCCGTATTTTTGTCATACTTTATAAACAGTTTAGATAGTCCCAGTGTAGGAAGAGTCTTTCTCATCGGCGTCGTCGTCTCGTCTTTCGTAGAATACGTCTGTTCTTATTATCAAGAAAGATTGTTAGGAACAGTATCTTGGGATTACAAAAATTTTAAATTCAATTTGAATGGGCGCATCAATCTCGTCTATTCACTTGCGTGGGGTGTTTTAACTCTCTTTTGGTGCGATACCTTTATGCCTCTTGTCGAAGAAGGCATACCGTTTTTTATGGAGAACGTCAATCTGACAATCATCTTTGCAATTCTCTTGGCATTAGATTGTCTCATCTCTTTGTGTGCTAGTATAAGACACAAACAGCGAAGAGAAAAAATATATCCGCGAACTAGGTTAGAAAAACATTTCGACTACCTATATACCGATGAACTGATGGACTTGATATATCCCAATTCAGTGTTTAAAGACGAGCTATAATCGTCTTTCTTTTATATCATTTTTTAAAAATATATGGTATTATATTTATGGGAATAGAGGTAATCTATTTAGAAAGTAGGAAAGAATATGAAGGGCGTTATTTTAGCAGCGGGAAAGGGAAGTAGGCTCATGCCTCTTACTAAGGCGGTACCTAAGGGTTTGTTGCCCATATACGATAAGCCGATGATTTTTTATCCGCTCAGTCTCCTTTTAATGTTAGGTATTAGAGAAGTGGCCATCGTCGTATCTTTAGAGGATAGAAAGCTTTTTGAAGATACTTTAGGAAATGGCAGCGAACTCGGTCTCAAGATTAAATATGTCATCCAAGGAGAGGCGAATGGAAGTGCGGGAGCTTTTAGAATGGCAAAGAGCTTTGTCAAAGGCAGCGACGTCGTCGTCTTGTGTTGCGATAACATACTTATAGGCGAAGGTGTCTATGCAATAATGGAAAGCGGTATTAAAAACTTGAAGGAAGGCTATTCGAGCATTTTGACTCATACTGTGCAAGATGCTAAACCTTATGGAGTCGTCGAAATGGAAAAAGATGGATTCGTAAGTTCTATAGTCGAAAAGCCAAAAAAGCCGAAGAGCAATCTCATCGCTTTAGGAATCTACTTTTACACCAAAGACGTCGTCGAAAAGATGTATAAAATAGATAAGTCGGCACGCGGTGAATATGAGATAACCGACTTAAACAAACTCTTTATAAAAGAGGGAAGACTAAAAGCTGTTAAAATAAAGAAAGCTAAGTGGTATGATGCCGGCAATGCCGATGCTTTATTAGAAGTCGGAGTTGCCGTTAAAAAGATGTACAATTCTAGGAAGTAATTGTTAGAAAGTAGAGGGCAACAGTGAAAGAATTTTTAAAAAAACATAAATATACGATTATAGCGTTTGCCATCGTCTTCATTATAGCGTTTCTTTTTCCTTATACGGGTGATGATTTCGAATGGGGAGCATATGAGATTTCGCTAAAAGAATTTATGAATGTATTTAAGAATCCTAATATAAACGGGAGATACTTAGGCAACATATTCGTCATGTTCATGGCTAAATATAGATTGGTACGCGCATTGGTTATGGCTACCGTCTTAGTAGCGATGATGAACTTAATAAAAAAAGACATGAACGTGCCAGGATATGCTGTATGGTTACTGTTTTTGGTGATACCGATAGAGATAGCGAGACAAAGCGTAGTTTGGACGAGCGGTTTTACGAATTATGTAATATCGAGTTTATTTTTATTGTTAGATATAATTGTA
>CAZXXI010000049.1:0-8726 GCA_964644815.1 uncultured Muribaculaceae bacterium | reverse complement strand
TTATCTCCGGTTTGATGATATCGTTTATATTGGTAACAGCCCTTTTAACGCCTTTACCGTCGTACCTACTCTGGACTCCATCGCGCAGTTCTAAAGCTTCTTTTTCTCCAGTCGATGCACCACTAGGGACGCTTGCATTTACTAAAATATTCTCATCTACTCTCATCTCACAGTAAACCGTCGGATTACCGCGAGAATCCAATATTTCATGTGCACATAAACCCGTAATTCTTGCCACAATGCATCACCCTTTATTCTAATAAAGATTATATCCTATTGTAGAAAAATATTCAAGTCAATTTGTGCGCGAGTTCGCTAGCCTTTAAAAGAAAAAAGAGAAGCATTTTTCTCTTTTATAGATTTTGAATAATTTCTCCACGTCCCATTATGTAGTTCTTGATTTTTACATAATCTATCGCATATATATTGCCGTCGTTGTCGATATCGGCAGCGAGAAGATAAGCTCCATCCAACGTCGACCTACCCATTATTTGATTTTTAATCTTGACATAATCGGTCGCATATATGAGTCCATCACCATTAGCGTCACCTTTAACGACGACGATATATTCATAAGTTGACCCTGCGATATCGATGACAAAACTCATACCTGTCGCTATTAAGCCGTCGACGATTTCCTCTTGAGCTGCGTTTTTAAAGCTTATCAATTCGACTCCGTCTATTTTAGCTATTCTACTACTGACATCTAAAACGCTCTCTCCTATTTTAAAGCCAGAGATATAGTTTTCTTTTTTAGAAAGCCCCAGTTTATTCAAGAATTCTCTTTCTGTCATAGGTACATCATTTCCTTCTACAAAAAGAGCTGTTTTGAGTTGCATAACCCTAGTTCCTACATCCATTTCAACGAATATATAACCGTCACCGCGTGCTATTCCTGAAATGTTCCCATCGACATACGTTGCCAAAGATGAATCCAATGTCACCCTATGAGCTATAGATGAGGAATTGCTAAATTTCGGTTCAAAATGGATTGTTTCGTTTTCTCTCACATATACACTTTCGGAAACTGCCACTTCCACTATCCCACGTGCTAAGTCATCATTGGGAAGTGCACTCTCATTATGTACCCTCCCTGCTGAACCTCCCACTAGAGGAAATGAACCTCTCGTTTTGCCATAATAGACATTACTAGGTAACTTATACGTCTCCTCTGTTATGCATTGTAAACCGATAAAGCCACCGACGATGGAACCTCCATTTATATGTCCATTGGCAAAACAGTTCGCTATCGAAGCATTTCCATTTAAACCGATAAAACCTCCCACATTCGATGGTGCATTAACATCGAGACTAGATGAACAGTTCGTTATGACGGTACTCATCGAAACGTTCCCAGCAAATCCACCTGTCGAATCTAATGAATTGCCCATTTTACTTTCGACGTTGTTCACTTCGCCCGATAAAAGATGTATGTTATTAAGAGTGACGCTCGCTGCAGTCGATACGAAACCGCCTAAATAAGCCCCCGTATCCGAATTTGCTATCAAATTGTCTACAAAAAGGTTTTCCACTCTTACAGACAAACCATACATGCCGATACTGTTGAATATGCCATAAGAAGAGGTGATGTTTTTAATCGTCTTACCATCGCCGTCCAAGTTGCCCTCGAAATCTATCTTAGGATAATTGGCTATATCTTTAAAATCTAAATCTCTCACCAATTTATAATATTTACCGATAGTATTGAGACTCATCTGGTATATAAAACTCTCTGCACTGTCGATTAAATATGGGTCTGTCTTAGTGCCACTTCCAAGCCTCGTCGGAAACTTTATATTGAACGTCACCGAATCATCGGTCTCGCCTGTGACTTCTATAACTAATCCCGAATTGCTACCGTCCGCAAAATAAATAGTACCATTATCGAACCCTTGAGTTAATGTGATGTCTTTTCCCAGCGTTCTTCTATTCATATTTAAAGTTGCATTTACTAACTCGCCCTTTCCAGCGCCTAATTGCGTTTCATTCGGCCTAAAGACGAAAACGTGATCGTATTCTCCATGGTCTCCACTCACTTTATTGCCATCGTATTTATTGTTATCGTTGACGCGATAGACGATGATTCCACTTTCTGTTGCTGAATGAGTAGAATAAGTATTTTGCTTTTTATGATATTCGACGACGAAAAACTCTTTTGAAGAAGAATCGAGTTGTATCTTTATTGCCCTTTGCTCGTTGTCATCTGTGAACTCGGGATTATAAAGAGTGATATTCTCCGTCGTTTTATCGACCACCGGTAGAGGCTTATGCCAAGAAGTAGAAGTGTCATATTCGCTTATGAAATACGTCAAAAAATTTTGGGGATTCGACCCGACTGTTTTACCCATGACATCGTAAAATCCAACGGGTTCGCTGTCCGTTTTATCGAACCTATAGAGGTCCATAAACCCGAGCGTATGTCCAAATTCGTGTATGATTGTTCCATAAGTTCCTCTATTTAAAGAGAACAATCCGGCCACTTCGGTAAAATCATAAGTATAAAGAAGGTTATACGAAATTACTTTTTTATCTAAAATGGTCGCCGTTATATTGTAGTTATCGATTTTATGCGACCAGAGTAAATCGCCCCAATTTATCGAAGCTTTAAAGTAATCGGCTCCCTCTATAAAGAAAGATATCGCATCTATTATGCCATCGGCCCCCGTATCGATTTCTTCAGGTGTTATACCCTCGGCTGCGATTATATCAGCGACATAATCTACCGCTCCATTGATGAGCTCGGTCTCTCTTTTCAAAGACTCCTCTTTATCCTTATATCCTGTAGGATTAGATTCACTATACTTTAGGTAATATCCCATCGGATGGCTATCTCTATACGAGACGACTTTTCCATTTTCGCGTGGAAAAATTTCGGTCGAAACGGATAACTTCCCGTAACTTTGTTTCTCATAATATGACTTGAACGAGGGAACTTCTATTAGGCCGTTGACAGAATCCATCTCTATCGGATTTTCGCTGTTCATGAGTTTTTCTGCATTAGCTACACTTACATCGTCGTCCAAGTGATTATTCGATACGGTATCGCTGTCTTGAAATTCTATAAAAACCGCTAGATACTTGAGATATTGTGTACTTCCTACCGAGCTTTTAACCTTAACCTGAGGCTGAATGCTCTCTTCGATGCCATAGTACTCGTTGTAATCGGCAAAAAAATCGTATTCACTTTGATTCTTTATTACCTCTAGCTTGTCGTTAAAATTCGTCGAACAGGCAAGAAGGCATAAGATTAAAGTTATAAAAACTTTAAACGACCTTTTCATCTCTTTTTCTTCCTCTCGAGCTTTTTATAAAGTCTAAAAGATAGCGCTATAAATGCCAACAAGAACAGGCTTTCTACGACCAATAAAATCTTACTCAATCCACTATCCTTATCACAGACTTTATCGAACAATGTCGCATCATACAATTGAAGTGACCCCTCTGTTTTCTCGTAAATATAATCGACAGACTTTCCTTCTTGGGTTAAAATCTTGACTAAATAATAGTTATCTTCTCCTATAGCTCTACTACCTATTGTGACTCCACCGATATCTATTTTCCCCTTCTCATCTCTATTATCGAGGAACAAATATTCTCTGTCGTTTAGGTTAATCGGGTAGACTTTGTTCAAAACGGTCTTCGTATCTGCATCGAACATATAAAAGTTTTTGATATTATCGCCATCTATTCCATATATAATGGTCGTTTCTCCTCTTGCGAAGAACACTACATTCTTGCTATCTATGACGCCATCGGCTTTTTTAAAACCTTCGAGTTTGATATCGTCTATATTGCGAACAATCCCCACCTTATCTTCGCCATACTCCAAATAAATTTCTGGCGTTTCATCTAAATAGGCTTTAATCGTATATGTCTTCTTACTGCCGTCTTCCGCGGTGACGACTACTTTTATGTTGTTTACTCCCGGCTTTACTTTTATAGACCCTATCCCACTGATTTTAGATTTGGTATCTTCTGCCTTAGCGGCTATATTTATACTCGTCACATCTTTCGATAGATTAATCGTATATTCGGTCACATCTTTAGAAAAATTAGGAGTGATTTTACCCTCCTCTATTTCGAGGGATGAGAGTTTATTGTTATTAGACTTCTTTTCGCCAGTTGTCGACGGCTTTGTCGTATTAGGATTGCTGGAACTTACGATAGTGACGCTTACCGTCCTTGAACCTGGATTATAGAGATTCGCATCGCTGTCCGAAAAGCCCGTCACTGGAGTGGCCGTTACAACTACGACTCCGCTGCTGCCCGCGGTTACGGTAACTGTTTGATAATTCTGTTCTACCCAAACGCTGTTTGTAGAAAGCGTTCCATTGGTTACACTCAAATTGACCCTTCCAATAGAGTCTCCTCCTACCGATACAGTAAATGTTCCGTTCGGTTTAACTGTGCTAGAAGTAGCCGTTGCTCCAAAAGAGGCGGCGTCTACTCCCACCACAAAAGCTAAACAAGAAAGAATACAACTGATGATAATCGATAACTTTTTCATATAAAATCGCTCCTTTTTATTAAGAGGAGTATAACATATAAAACGCTAAAAGTCATATATTTTTACCTTAAAACTTAAAAAAGAGCCCCAAAGGGCTCAATTGTCAATCAGTTCCTGTATAAGCATTTTCACCGAGCATTTCTTTTTCTCGTTCTATGCACTCCTGTAAAAGACTATCTAAAAACGGACTTTGTACACTTAATGTGAACAATTGGTACTCTTCGTTTGCATACCAGTTAAGGAACAAACAGTGACTATTATACGAGAAAATTGCTATTGTTTGACCATTTTTATCTAACAACCTTAGTGAAAACAGTGTACCACTAGACCAATCCGAATTGTATTCTCCAGCCTTTTCTATAGTCGAAAATTCGCGTATTATCTCATTTACTTCTGTTGCTTCTTCTATATGACTTTCTTTTTCTACAATGTCCGTAATATACACGATAACTTTTTTAGTCTCTGATATAGAATTTTTAAGACTATTCACTACTTCTTGTGTGCCATCATCTTCTACGTCATCTTTCACACTTAAACACTTGGTTACTAGAATAAAAGCTACTATCATAAAAGATAATATCATCATCAATTGAACAGTCTTTTTCATCATTTTTTTCCTTCCGTTTAGCTATTGAAATATATATAGTTTAATTTATTAATATCTTGTCAATTCAAAAGCGCTATTTATTTTATCTGCTCTACTTACATATACAATACCATTAACACCGCCTGAAATAATACCAATAATATTAGCAGAAGTCTGATTAACTGATAAAGAATCTATTTTAAAAACTGGACCTCCACTATCTCCTACGGCATTTTTAGCATTAAGTGATACCAATCCAGAAAATAAATATTTTACATCTCCTGCACTGGTTTTCGTTGTCAAATAACCACTCCAAGAATTAGACTTAATTGTACCTGTTACAGCACCGGTCGTTACTCCAACTTTGCCTATCGCTTGTCCTGCAGTAAAAAAACCTGTCTCAGTCTTAGTAGTTAGTGTCGAAATATTATTTACTTTCTTTGCTAATGTATTTGAAACACTTGCTGACTTTCTTATTTCAATAAATGCAGCGTCAATTGGAGTATTTTCTCCTACTAATTTTACTCTCAAGATTCCACTATTTATATTATCATCTTTCTGTTGATAGTAAAATGAATGTCCTGCAGTTACATATCCTTCTTCGCCATTTCGTTTTGCACGATATCCCATCGTTGGACCTGCGTTTGAAAATTCCGAATATCCACCTGGGTTAAATGCATCAGTTAATATATCTAATTCGCCTTTTTTAAAAACTATTATTGGAGAATCTATTATTTCTTCTTTAAATTTTTCTATTACTCCACTTGATATATCCTCTAATTCAACGACTAACCTATTATTAAACACGTCAATATAAAAACCGCAAAGCTTTATACCATTATCCTTATTTTCCGCAAAATAATCGATTAGTTTCTCGTTTATATCGCTTATTTCATTATATGAATATTCCACTTCTTCAATTTCTACTTTTTTAGATAGAACTTCTGTATAAGTTTTAAATTCATTATTTTGTAAATCTGGAATATTTTTATTTACCCGTTGAAAAATTAAATTACCACTGTCGTTAATGTACATTCCTCCAAAATAGTCAGGGTAATTCTCATTCTGATTTATAATTTTATCTATACTTTCTGCAATCAATGCAGACTTTTCATTATTAGAAAGAACGCTTTTATAATTATCTCCAAAGTTTTCTACTAAACTTTCATTGTATGATTTCTGCATTTCTCTTTGTTCAAATACATTGTTAAAATCAGCATAAGCTATTTGATTAATTCTTTGTGATTTTGAAAATTTTATGTCGTCTTCAAATAAATTAAAACATAATATGGGAGCTAATACACCTACTATTAGCGCTGTAACAATCTTTTTTTTGGAATTTTTTCTTTTCATATAACCTCTCTTTAGAACTATACAATACCGCTAGCAAATATTTCCTTTAGTTCCGGTTTAAGCATACTATATTCTATACATAATAGCAATTAATATATTAAAAAAAGTTGTCGAATTATTTGAGACTCTCGGTAGCATTATGAAAAACAGAAAAAAGTATGATTAATATTTGAAAAGCTTTCAATAAAAAATAATTAGAAAGAGCTCAATTATTCAGTTCCTGTATAAGCATTTTCATTGAGAAAATCTTTTTCTCGTTCTATGCACTCCTGTAAAAGACTATCTAAAAACGGACTTTGTACACTTAATGTGAACAATTGGTACTCTTCGTTTGCATACCAGTTAAGGAACAAACAGTGACTATTATACGAGAAAATTGCTATTGTTTGACCATTTTTATCTAACAACCTTAGTGAAAACAGTGTACCACTAGACCAATCCGAATTGTATTCTCCAGCCTTTTCTATAGTCGAAAATTCGCGTATTATCTCATTTACTTCTGTTGCTTCTTCTATATGACTTTCTTTTTCTACAATGTCCGTAATATACACGATAACTTTTTTAGTCTCTGATATAGAATTTTTAAGACTATTCACTACTTCTTGTGTGCCATCATCTTCTACGTCATCTTTCACACTTAAACACTTGGTTACTAGAATAAAAGCTACTATCATAAAAGATAATATCATCATCAATTGAACAGTCTTTTTCATCATTTTTTTCCTTCCGTTTAACTATAAAAAGTAATTAATCTATCACAATTTCTTTTCGTATACAAAACCTATGGCAGTCTTCACATCTCCACATTTGCCAGGCTCTCCATTAGAAATAGTTCCTTCGTAAACTTTGGTGCAACCTGCTTCTTCATAAAATCGATAATTGCACGATTCATCACTCAATATTTTAACATTTCTCAAACCGGCATCCCTTGCCATTTCAAACGTCTCATACAAAAGCTTTCTGCCTATTTGTCTATCCCTATATTGTTTATCTACTATTAGTAGAGTTACTTCGCCATCGAAGCGATTCTCTAGTTCTTTAGGTAAATAATCATAATTATCGTCATACCTATAAATTGCACTTTTATCTTCGATGAGAGGACTATTAATCAGTAACCACCTCATTAACCTATAAAATCTCTTTTTTATAAAGTGCTTCTTGGAGCCACATTTGGTATAACCGCATACTCCGATGACGGTATCGTGAACTTTTTCGACGACGATTTCCTCTGCTTCGTTTAAGATGCCTAACCAATAAATCCACGCGCATGTTTTACCTTTAGCTCTCGCTGCGGTTTTACCTAAATCCCATTCCTCGTATAACATATCAACAATCTGTCTATGGTACTTAATCCTCATATTAAACCTCAAATCATTTTCATTTAAATTATATCATATAAATTTTCCGTGAGTGTATTTCATTTGCTTAAACACTAGGATAAACGAATAAGCTTTTGAAACGTATGCATTTTTTGAATTTTTCCCTATATATTTTCAATTATTACATAAGTAAAGCCTAGACTTTTACTCGGTTATTTTATATAATTATCGATAGAGATATAATCCTAATGGGTGTAGCCTCCACGAAACTTTATGTGTTCAAGGAGGTGATAGAATGTTTGCATATAATTTTAACTCTACATTAGTTGTATGGAATACTTAGCAATGGTACTTATTATCTTAGCTCTTATTCTTTTCATCGTTGTAGCACTTGCTCTCATTTTAAAAAAGTAGCACCTATTCGTTAGGTGCTATTTCCAAATAATTGTGGAGATACATCTTGCCGAAAAGATTATATCTCTTTTTGTGCCTTTGAGCACTGAAAATTAAATGAATGAAGATTAGAAAAGAACAATGAATTATCTACTCTCCAATACCATTTTAAACTATTTACAAGAATAATTCAATAGATTTTTAATTCCCCTGTAAATATGAGCTGTATTATAGATGTTTTTTTTCTCGTTGTCAAGTATACATACAGCTCATTTTATTTTACGCATTTTTAAATATTAAATGTATGAAGTTCTCAATGCTATTCGATAAAAAAGAAGCAGTTTCTTTTATAAATATATGATTAACCAATAGACAAAAAAATTACAAGAACAACTGGAAACATACTCACCTATTATATCACTAGTTTATTAAAGCTCTAATAAAAAAGGACAAATTTTATGAGCACTTTGTGTTAAAAATAAAAAGCCCTTAAATAAAGGCTTTAAACGCTAAATGGTGGCACCAACGGGAATTGAACCAGTGACACAAGGATTTTCAGTCCTCTGCT
>CAZXXI010000048.1:0-8736 GCA_964644815.1 uncultured Muribaculaceae bacterium | reverse complement strand
AATATAAACGAAATTATCAAACCGGAAATTATGGGTATGGAATTGAACCAAAAAGGAGTAGATGCAAAGCTCTTGCGCTTAGATGGAACTTCCAATAAGTCGGCGTTGGGCGCGAATGCCATATTAGCCGTATCTATTTGTGTCATGAAAGCCTTAGCTGCAGTCGAAGGAAAAGAACTATATGAATATTTAGGTAAGGGTAATATTTCGATGCCGATTTGTATGATGAACGTCTTAAACGGAGGTATGCACGCGAATAACGGAGTAGATATCCAAGAGTTTATGATTGTGCCGACCGTTAAGACAGTGCATGAACGCGTAAGATGTGGAGCGGAGATATTTCACAAGTTGTCGGAGATTCTGCGCAAAAAGGGATTGAATACTGGCCTCGGAGATGAGGGTGGTTATGCGCCTAAACTGGTTTCTAATACCGAAGCTCTCGATTTGTTGGTCGAAGCTATAAGAAAAGCGGGTTATGTACCGGGCAAAAACGTATTTATCGCTTTGGATGTAGCCGCTAACAGTCTATATAATAAAGAGACTGGCATGTATAAATTGGACAATACGAAGATGACGAAGGAAGGTCTTTTGAGTTATTACAAATATATTTCGGAGAAGTATCCAATTATTAGTATCGAGGACCCATTCGAAGAAAACGACTTAGTTTCGCTAAGCAAGATAACAGCTCTTTTAGGAGATAAAATGATGATAGTTGGTGACGATTATTTCGTCACGAACAGTGTGATGTTGGAAAATGCAGTCAAGAAGGAAGCTGCTAATACGGTATTGCTAAAAGCAAATCAGATAGGTACCATATCGGAGATGTTAGAGACAATCCGAGTAGCCCGTGAAAACGGTTATAAGATGGTTATCAGCCATCGCAGTGGCGAGACTAACGATACCTTCATCGCAGATATGGCGGTAGGGCTCGACTTGGGATTCATCAAAACAGGATCTCTATCTCGTGGCGAAAGAGTGGGCAAATACAATAGATTGATGTTAATAGAAGATAAACTTCTTGGAAAGAGCAATTTGGGGTGAGATGATATGAAAAGATTTGTACGTTCATTGGGCAATGTGCTTTTGACATTGCTAGTAATTATTCTAATAGTATATGGCTGGGTGTTCGTCGAGATTAAGCTTATGTTACGCAGCTATCCGGAATTCTTTGGCCACATTTTCTATCTTCAAGCTCAGACAGATATGAGCCCAGAATTCGAAGGAAATGATGTCGTCATTGTCAAAAAGAATCAACCGTATAATACGGGTGACATAATAATGTATTTCGATTCTAAAGATAGCAAATATAAGATACATTATGTCGTATCACAAGATGCCGATTCGGTCGTTACGAAGAGTGCAACGAGTTCTGTCAATAACGAAAAGGTGAGCAAAAATAACGTCATCGGTAGAGCAATAGGTAAAGTCGTCTTCATGGGAACTATAGTTTCGTTCTTTACGAATAAAATGGTTCTCATAACTATCGCTGTCGCAGGAATTGTGTTCCTAGTCATAAGCCAGTATATGGAGTATAAGCCTAAAAAGACAGCTGAACCTGAAAAAACACAAGAAGATGTAAAATAGTATTGCTAAATATAAATCTTAATGTTAGAATAGTAAATGTCTTTGGACATCTATTCTCGGCCTGTTGGTGAAGCGGTCTAACACATAGCCCTCTCAAGGCTACATACATGGGTTCAAATCCCATACAGGTCACCAAAAATGCTTGTAAATTCCCATTAATAGGGAGTTTTATTTTTTTTACTCTCAAAATTACTCCAGCTTTTTAGTTTTACCAATAATGCCAAAAAGGCTCCCTATTTTGGGAGTTTTATGTACTTATCGCGCTTAGAATAAGCATTAAGTTATTCGTCAACATTTATAGGTTTCATTTGCATACTGTTTCCATTTGCAATTTCAGTTTTGATATTTTCGTAAGTTTCTTCAAAGATACTCGTAATGCTAACATGGAAATTTAGCTTAGCTTGGGCTAGAATTCTATTCATATAGACGTCAGCTTCCGGTATCGACAAAAGTAGTCTTACGAAATGATTTAACCATCTATCTAGTGGACAGGCGTAGACACAGGATGCAAAGACATTATATAGCATTAAATCTAAATTCCAAGATTCGTAGTCTCCTAATTTGGCAAATGAACTGTTTATAAACTCTACGATGAGTTCTGTATTGTAAAAACCAGCTTTATCGAGTGATGCAAGTACGTTATACCGCGTTGGAGCAGTTTCATCTTTTCTTGGATGGAAATCTTTATAAGCTCCTTCTAAAAGCGAGGTGTAAGTTTCTAAATTTAGCGTTGCTCCATGAGCTAAATGTTGTCTAACGATTCCACTTATATATTTGGAATTGCTTTCTTCAGTTATTTGGGTTTTTATGAATTCATCGAGTAGAGTGTCTTGCATATCTTTAATGGTATGGCCTCCTAAAAAGACATAGTGGAAGTACCATTTCTGGCCTTTAGTGATGCAATATTTCCATTCATCTGAACCATATTTAAAGGGAGTTAATCTGAATGCTTCCTCTATTAAAGAGTTCATTTCTGCGCGAGCATCGTAAATGCCTCTTATTCCATCAAAATTCGTCGAATAGAGTTTTCCTAGTTCGATTGGCAGGGAGCAAATGTCGTAAAAGGTGTTTCTATATCGGCATATTTCTCCTTCTATAGAAAGTATAGCCTCTTCTATATTGTCGTATTTGCCGATGAGTCCTTCGGCAGCAGTCATTATGCTTTTCTGTTCATCAAATGTCGGTGCAAAATCGACATATCCGCGCATGGAAAAATCAATGCATTCTTTAAGACGTCTTATTATGTTCGGCGACAAGAGAAATCTTTTGAATTCGTCGCTGCGAGATTTATCTTTTAAAGATTCTAGCGCTTTACGATAGATGTATAAATCGAAAGTTAAAGAGGCTACTGTTCGCAGGGCTAAAAGTTTTTTATAAGTCAATTCGTCTTGTCTATTTATTAAGTTCATATTGTCCACTCCAAGTGTTAAGTATTTTAACAGACATTTAGTATAAATACAAGACAAAAGAAGTTTAAAGCATTTAAAAAAACTCTTTTAATAAAGAGCTTTTGAACAAAAATATGGTTGCCCCAGCTGGATTCGAACCAGCGGAATGTCAGATTCAGAGTCTGATGCCTTACCACTTGGCTATGGGGCAAAGCGTACAAATAAACAGTACACTAGTATTTTACTCTAGATATAATTCTTTTTCAAGAGTTTTCTATTCGATAACGTCGTTTCGTTCGTCCAATCCGTTTGTGTCGGTCTTCTCTAATTTTGTTAGGATGGTTCCATTGAAGATGGAATCCATGCTGTCATCTATAGAAACGTTAGTACGTTTGAAAGTGAACTCATATGTTTCACCAGCCTCGATTTTAGGCGCTAAAGAACGGTCAATTTTAAAGGTTTTGACGTCCTCTCCGTTATATCTTTTAATCGTGATATAGAGGTATTTTTCGTCGTTGCTATCTTCGACGTGAAGAATGTGAAAAGTTTGTATAAACTCTCTACTGTCGGCAGTGCAAAAACCGTTTTCTTTTACCATGCCCTTTTTTCCGATATATATGTCTTTGTTGCCCTCTATCGTATTACAAAACAGTATATGGACATCTTGTTCGGCGTCTTCATATATTTTAGAGCCTCCATCGTTTGCGGTTGTAACTTCTCTAAGCGTATTACGATAGGTATCCATAGTCTCAAAGACGTCTTCACTATATTTTATTTCGATTCCTTCATATTTTATAGAATCTATACCATATGTATATATGATGCGGTCATCGGACGTATAATAAATGTTCAGTTTTTCTTCTAAGGGGGTGTCCTTTTTGTCGTTATCTTGTTTTTTTTCTTTATCGAAAGGGTAGGCAATAAAGCCGATGAGAAGTGCTCCTAAAAGCGATGCTCCCAATAGAGTTAGATGCCTTTTATTCTTCGTTTCCATATTTTTCAAATCCTTACTAAGTCCAATTATATCATATGCGTATAAACAAATCATTCTTTTTCTTCGGCGATAGAAGAGATGGCTTCTATTTTTATATTTTTTATAGAAGTCAATTCCTCGATTAGGCTCTTTTCGATGAGTTCCATTGCTTCTGATTTATCGTGGGCATATACGTAACCCTCTATATCAGCTGAGGCCATTCCTTTGAAGACAAAACATTTGTAATCGTCATCTTTAATAGATAAAACGGGCTCCTTGTTATCCACTATAGTACCTCCTCAATAATAGTTTATTATAAAGTGCTTAAAATTCTACTAATTAAAAAAACTTCCAAAGAGGGAAGTAGATATATCATCTTCTAAAGCCTAGGAAGTCGAGGAATTTAGAAAATAGGAAGAGTATTCGATTAGCTTTGTTTATCGCATAACTCTTTCCAAAAGCTTTACCACCTATCGTTAAAGCGGCGATTAATGAGGTGACAATTAGGTTTATTAGAATCGGGTTAAAGCTCACGACATTGGTTATCGCTAAGGCTACGGTAACGCCAGCCGAGCCCGAGATGATGCCACATATATCGCCTACGACATCGTTACAGAAACTCGATACTTTTGAGTTATTTTTAATCAGTACTAGTGCCGTCTTAGAACCGCGCACTTTCTTCGCAGCCATCGAATTGAATACTTTGGCATCGGCAACGGTGACGCTTACGCCGACCATATCAAAGATGATGCCCAAAGTAATGAAGACGATTAGCACGACTATACATACTATTAAGGAGGCATTTGAGACGATTATATCGGAAAAGAAGGATAGTACTAGGGATATGACAAAGGCCATAAAAGTAACTTTTAAAATCCATGAAGTGTTCTTATCGAAATGGCTGACTCTGTTATCTTTTTGTACTTTCGATTGGTATTTAGTTCTCTTTTTATTCATATTTTAACTCCATCATAAAAAAATGAAATAGGGACATTATCGCGATAAACTTTGATTCTTAGGTCAGGTTGGATTTCCCTACGTTCAACTCTATCATTGCTGAATAGAGCAGTTCCCTTTTAATGAACGAAGTTATCGTTGCCGAGTAACTTACCTGATTGCCACTTAGATACCACTGCAATCTCGCGGTAATTTCCACTCTAGGAGTTTTCCTCCCAATACGAGTAATTTACTAAGGCTCTTTTGCAGAAACGATTTCATGAAGCAATACCGACATTATCCATGTACACGGCTAATATAAGCTGTCATCAATCCCAGCATTTCCACTCAAGTCAAGCTACACTATCCCTAACTTTCGCCAGAAATAGGTTTAATCCCATAATGTAGAGCTAGCTCCACAAAATTGGGTCTCCGCGAATAAATGGAACGGTTGCCGTATGCCGTTACGATCGCCCATAAATTCTTCATTTTCAGCATCCACCCCAAGCTGGGCGCAAGAAGCAAACACCAAAAGCTTCATAGATGTGCTCTTTAATGACTTTTTAGGGTCATCTTCGTAAGCTCATATTGACTAGAATAATGTATCCCTATCTCATTATAATTTTATCAAATTGTTTCAGTTAAGTCTACTATTTAGAAAATGTTGATGTCAATAAAAAGAGTACATTGGATTGTACTCAATCATTAGCTCTCTTTTTTAAAATAATAAACTTTTAGAGTGCTTACATCTTTTAAAAGCGTACCTTTTGGAATAGATTGTTTATAGATTACGTTTTCCTCTAAGTCTTCTTCGTCAAGCGTGAGTATGTCTTCTATAGAAAGCGGTAAGGCCTCCGTGATTAAATTGGCTCCCTTGAGACTATTTTTCCACTTGTTGAAGTCGTTTAGCGATTTACCTTCGAAGTCGGGTATCGTTTCTTCTGTCGGCTCTTCAGATGGAGTTTCGGTAGGAGGAAGCACCGAAGTCTCTTTGTTAGATATTGTGATTATCAATTTATCTATTTTTTCCACTGGCTTTCCAGCGTGTTGATTTTGATTGATGATTTCTCCTTTAGGGCGAGTTGAATCTTCTTCTTTGATTTCGACTTCTATGTCGCGTTCATTTGCCCAAGCTTCGATATAACTTCTATTTTTTCCTACAAAATTAGGAAGGAGTTCTATGCGAGATTCGTTATAGTATTTTTTGCCAATAACGCTTTTTTCGTAAGTGACATTAGCATCGAAATCGAACGACTTAATCAGTTTTTGGGGTTCTAGTTCTAGATTTACTTTCATCGCGTCTACTATCTCGTCAAGTGACTGTCTATAATATTGGAAAGTGTATACATAACTTTTGAAACTATCGACATACATCGTCAAGTCGTAACCTGTCAAGTAAGTCTTTTCAATAGAAAGAGTATTGGTATTATTTAGGGCGCTGAAAAGAATATTTTTGCCAACATTATATAGAGATAGTATTTGTGGTGTTGACATATTGGTATCTATATTGTTGGCAACATCGTCGAGAATTTTGTAAAACTTCTCCGTCGAATCTATGTTTTTAAGTTCTCTTACCATCGCTTCGACGACGAGTTGTTGATGTTGAACTCTTTGGAAATCGCCGAGTGGTAGAGAATGCCTATGTCTAGCGAGAGCTAAAGCTTGTTCGCCATTTAAGCGCTGATACCCTTTATCTAAACATATCTCGTATTCGCCAAATCTTCTTTCGGAATCTTGTTCGCAAAATTTTATAGGAACATCGAGTTCTATTCCTCCTAGATCATCTACCAAATTTACTACTCCAGTGAAGTTTATTTTAGCGTAGTAGTCGATTTTAATATCGGTCAGATTCTCAATCGTTTTGACGACGCATGAAGTGCCTCCATAGGCAGAAGAGTTAATCTTGTTTTCGTTGCCATTTTGGCACGCGATTGGTACATAAGTGTCACGAGGAATGCTGAAGACAGTTGCATTTAATGTTTTGGGATTGAATGTAATCATCATAAGCGTATCGCCATTGAAAGAGGCACTCTGTGAAATGCTATTTCCCGTCGAGTCGACACCCATGAGCAATATAGTAAACGGTTCAGTCAGATTTTTAGTAGAGTAGGAGACGTTGTCGACATTTTCCAATTCTTTGGTTTTAGTATAGATTACTTTAGTTTCATTAGATATATCGGTGAATTTCTCGTATGAATTGAACATCGTCTCATAGCTGTTTTTGACAAACATGGCGTCGATAACGCCGTCGTAGAGGTCAGAGACCATACTTATGTAGTCGTCATATTCGACGAAATCGCCACGTATATCCTGTTCTTTAATGATATCTTGAGGAATGACGTAGCCTTCAGGATCGTTTTTAGCGCTTATCATACCTATTTTTTTGTACGTCTCTTTATCCTTCATACTAATCATAACAGATGTATATTCGACGAACTTCTTTTGGACGTTGTCGATAATACCATACGTTTTATCTATGTGATAAGATACAGTAAAAAGGATTTGTGAGTATAGAACTGATAAGATGAGGGTGATGACTAGTTTGTTGTTTTTTTTAGTGAATAGCATTATTGTTCCACCCAATGTCAGAATTACAAAGTGTATGAATAAAATGGTAAGTATTACTATTCTTAGAAATGTCTCTATAGATGTCAGTTTTATTAAAGAATAAGTAAAGAATATTAAGCAAGTCGTATATATGATAGAGACGAGTAACAAAATAATCCTCAAAGGCTTATTTTGTTTTCTCCATTTTTTAAAAAAATTGCTTTTTTTATTGTTGTCGTTCATAGGATTTCCCCTCTTTATAATAATTCCTTATTAGTATAGCAAAATTGAAAGGAAAATGCCATAAAATTGTGACAGTTTAGTTATCTACATGTTACAAAATGTAGATGTTAAAAACCACATTGCTTTAAATCAAAGAATGTGGTTTTTGTATTTTTATTAGAATTATCTCGTAACGTAGTGACTATTCAAATTAGTCTTCTTTAGATAATTTTTTCCTAAGTTTTAACAATTTTTCTTTAGAAATATTGGTTAATTTCATAATTGTGTCGTCATCAAAGTTTTCTTTAAGCATCCGTAATACTATTTCGTCACAACTATCCTCGCGGCCCTCATCGTAACTCACCGATTTTTTAAATTCTTCTTTGTTGTAGAAGAGGTATTCATCTCCATTTTCGGCAAAGTCGTATAATTGCCCCAATTTTCTTTCCGGTTTCTCATTTCTTTTATGTAGACAGTTTAATCCCTTTTGGGATAAATCTTGCTTGAGTTTGGCTAGTTTTCTTTTCGAGATTTTCGTCAGTCTTATGATTGTCTCGTCGTCAAAGTTTTCTTTAAGCATTTGCATAGATATTTCTATTTTTATTTCTTCATAACCTTCTTTGTACCGTGGCGCGTCTATAAATTCATCTAAAGAGAAGAATATGCATTCACCACCTTTTTTTGCAGAATCGTGTAATTGTTTCATTTTTTTCATCATCTCATCACCTCGTCTAATTATCCATCTGGTTGTATAATATTAGTTTAAAGAATTTCTGATTTCTAGAATCTTTTCTTTAGAATAGTCAGTAGCGGTTACTATGTCGTCGATTGGGAGATTCATCTTTAAAAGATTTTTTATTATTTCTATTCCTTTTTCTTCTCGACCATTCTCGTAGCCTTCTTTAATTCCCTCTGCACGGCCTTCTTTGAGTCCATCTTCGTGTCCCTCACTGTAACTCACCGATTTTTTAAATTCTTCTTTGTTGTAGAAGAGGTATTCATCCCCATTTTCTGCAAAGTCGTATAATTGCCCCAATACTCTTTTCATCATCTCATCACCTTCGTATAGCTCGTCTAATTTCTCTT
>CAZXXI010000047.1:5771-8890 GCA_964644815.1 uncultured Muribaculaceae bacterium | reverse complement strand
TTTTTATATAGAATGGACAAAGCGTTGTCTTGAGAGGGGGATAATTATGGCTAAAAGAAGAAAAAAGAAAATCAATCAAAAAAAGAAGAATTTAAACAATAAAGAGACTAAATATTTTGTAACTAGCAAAGTTAAAAGTCCGAAGAAAAAAGTGTATAAAAAGGTACCTAAAAAGGAATCTTTAGGTGAAAAAATATACGATTTTACAAATTCATTGTTTATGGAAGTAAAAATCGGCTTGAAAATGGCTTTTAAGAGAGATTTAGATTTAAACGATTATATATATTCTTTTGCTTCGAAAGAAGAGATAAGCTTTGCTCTAGCATGCATCATTCTAGTGACCTGTTTTCAGAGTCTAGGACAGAGCAAAAGAGTAGAAGTTCAAATGGAGATAGGAAGAACTATAGAAGACGTAATCGCGAACAATAAAGTCGATGAAGACTCCATAATGACTCTTTCTGAGATAGTCGATGGAGTCGTAGATTCCTATGAGATTGCCGAAGTAGAACTCACTTTAGAGGAAAAGTTATCGATTGTATGCGATAAGTACGGCGTTACTAGAGAAGAATTTATGGTCATCGCAGCGATTTTGCTATTGGAAGGTGGTCCTAATAACTACGAGGAATGCTATAAAGTAACGTGTACGCTTTATAACCGCATTAAAAACAGTTCTTTCGTAGCTCTAGTAAACAAGTGCATGGGGTCTGGAACGGGTTATAATATTTATTATCAGGCTATTTGTCCTTCTCAGTACACCACTTATAAAACAGAAGACTACTATAAACTTATTAAGAAGGATTTGACGACATATAAAGGTTTTGCTGCGATTGTCGACATGTTATTATCAGAAGAGACAGTTTTCGACTATTGCCGATTCGTCGCTCCACATCTCAAAGACACTATTCCAACTGACGATATATACGATACTGGTCATAACTGTTTCTGGAGGCATACTCTAGAAGAGGAAATGGTCTCTTTGGAAGATAAGTTACCAAATTATACTAAGTATACAGATGTCGAGAGCAGCTATAAAGTATTACAATTAAAACCGACAAAATAACCGCCCACTTCAGTGTAGGCGTTTTTTATATCTTTTCGACAGTTTCGATGCCGAGGATGCCAAGGGCATTTTCTAAAGTCATCTTTAGGCATTTTAATAGACGCAGGCGAGAAGACTTGACATCGATATCCTGTTCGTTAGTTATGTTCGTGTTTTCATAGAATTTAGAGAATTCTTGGGTGAGATTGAAGATGTATTTTGTCAAATGAGCTGGCTCGTAAGTCGACAATAGGCTGTCAACTACTTCTGGGAATTTGTAAAGCATGTTTACGAGGCGCTTTTCACTATCCGTAGAAAGTTTAATTTCGCCTTTCTCATAACCTTCGTTGTTTTTGAGGATAGAATTTATGCGGACGATGCTGTAGAGGATGTACATGCCGGATTCACCGGTGAACGACGTCGCATTTTCGAGGTTGAAATTCACTATCTTCTTCTTAGAAACGTTTAACATAGTAAATTTGATGCAGGCATTACACAATTTCTGCAAGTCTTTTGGACTAACCTTTGATGCGCGGCGAGTGAATTCTTCGTTTAATGTGTCGGTTACGGCTTTGATAAAGTCGGTTACCAAGACGACAGTTCCTCCCGAAGTGCTCATCTTATCGCCATCTAGTAGAACATAGGAATAGCTTATGAGCTTAGGTGCTTTATAACCCAAGATATCTAGGACAGCTGTTATCTGTTTCATGTATACTTCCTGGTCTTCTCCGAGGACGATGAAGTTATTTTTGTCGTTTAAATCCATCTTGTACATAGTGTACGCAATATCTTTAATCGGATAAAGAGAAGTATTGTTGGAGCGAGTTAATACGAGGACTGGCTCTTTGGTGGGAATGTCATAGCCGGATAAATCGACGTAGTAACGACCGAGCTCGTCCTTTTTTAGTCGCTTTTTCTCGTCGAGTCTTTTAAGGATGTCTTCGAGATAGTGGTTATAGACGTAGTCGGATTCGTGGGTGAAGACGTCGAATGTTATACCCATACTTTCGAAGATAGCGAGCTGGCCTTTGACACATTTATCGGTGATAGACTTGAACTTTTCAATCATCGCTTCCTCGCCCTTCTCGACTCGCTCGAGATAGGAAAAAGCTTTTTCTTCTAATCCTTCATCTTCCTTGGCGTCGGCACTTATCTTGACGTAGACGTCTAATATCGAAGAGAAGCTCTCATCTTTGAGTCCATACGTTTCGATGCCGATGACGAGGAGTGCTATCTTTTTGCCGAGGTCGTTTATGAAATAGTGTCTTTCGACTTCGTAGCCGGTAAATCTATATAAATTGCTCATGAAGTCGCCGATTAAACTGTTGCGACAACGGCCGATGTGTGGTTCGGCATTGGGATTAATAGAAGTGTGTTCGATTAAGAGGGCCTCCCCTTTTCCTTGGTTTAAAGAGCCGTATGCACTGCCCTCATTCTCAATCGTCTCTATAACTCTTTTAGACAGCTTGTCGTAGTCGACGTAGAAGTTTAGGTATGGTCCCATCGTCTTTATCTCTAAAAACATTTCCTCTTCGTCGGCGAAATTGTCTTTGAGATATGAGGCTACTTCCATAGGTGTCACAAGACTCTCCGTCCGAAGGGGAGCACACTGCACGCTGTAGTCGCCCATCTCGGGCTTCGGTGGCACTTCGATGGCAATGTTGCCCTCTAAATTCATTATTCTTTTTATTTCTTTTTCGATATAACTTTTGATATCCATATGTTTTCCTCCTTAAATGAATAAAAAAGCTCTAGAATAAAGGACGACTTGGAGCCGCGGTACCACCTTAATTCATAGAACTTCTATGCATCTTTTTTCCCTGTTAACGCTAGGGATGCGATAAGACTCCAAGATTGCGTTCATAAGACTTTACCTACACCTTCCACTAAACCGGTGCTTCACTAGAGATAAGAGGTCATTATTACTATTTCTCTTCAACATCTTTTGGCAGTTTAGATTATACTAGCATTTTGTTTTGCTGTCAATTTCGTTTTGTTCAGATGATTCCAAAACATCCCTTAAAAGTCTCGTAGCTTGTATGCGCAGGATGTCTTTATCGAGTTCTCTATCCCTCAAGTA
>CAZXXI010000047.1:0-5671 GCA_964644815.1 uncultured Muribaculaceae bacterium | reverse complement strand
GCAAGGCAGCTATCGAGCTCATCGAAAGTAGCCTCTTTGTCGAACGTCTTGCGAAGAAATGCTGGCAGTCGCAGATTGTCTATGAGATTTACTTTAGGAATGAGGCCCTTTTCATTTATAAAGACAGAGACTCTATTCAGGTAAGTCACAGTCCTTTCATCGACATTTTTAATTCCTTTCTCAGTTACTACTCTTTTAAAAGCAGAGATGTATTCGTCGTCGAGGCGACCGAAGGTGACATCTTCGTACTTTCCCGCTATTTTTTCGTCAAAATGGGCTTTAGTCATGGCAAAATATCTATAAGAACACAAGAAATTGCGAGTGTCGTCTTTGCGAGAATCGGTCGTCGGGTCGAAATAATATATGCCAGAGATGCCGTATTTTTCGTCTTCGACGTCGGCGATGAGAACCTCATGGAAGTTATCCTCTCGAATATTCTTTATCTTATACATCATGCTTTTGATGCCCAGTTGCTCTAAAATGCTATCGAGTATGTTGGCATAACCATAACAGACTATCTTGTCTCCGAGTAAAGTCGCTGTTAAATCGCGCGAAACGGTGAAAGATTCGCCGGCACTTTCTTTGGTGTATACCCTATCGCGAACTAAATCGTAGGCATACATAATCTGTTCCATCGGCGAAAGACCGAGAGATTTTATGTGGTTTACTATGTTTTCTATAGCTTCGATGGTCTTTATGGCCTCTTCGACGGTGACGAGAGCAGAATTTTCTTGAAAAGAGATACAGATTTCACCGACATGGGCACGGAGGCATTCGAGTTCTCTTAGAGCAGTGCTTCCCATGTTTAGACTCCAGTCGAGGATGAGCGATTTATTTCTCAATTCGGGATTGCTTTTTATATATTCTTTTATGAAGTCGAGTTCGAAATCGTTAGAAAAAGAAATATATTTAGCGTCATGGACGATATCTAGTTCGCGACCGGCATAAGTCTGCATCAGATTTCTAAAGTCTTTTAAGTCTTCCTGAGTAGTATCGCCTTTAAATGTCTCACTGATATTTATGTAAGAACGAAAACTTTTCAACAGTTCTACTCTTTGACTTTTATCGACATATGACTTAAAAGTTTTAGAAGGGTCGATTTCTATGTATACTTGATATATGCGGTTGCCAAAAGGATCTTCCGCTAGAAAAGTGCTATAGGTAGGCATGTTCTTTACTACTTCGTCTTTAGCTTTAAATATAACTATTCCTTCCATTTTAAAATATTCCCCCATTCGTCTGAGGTATTATAGTATGCTACATGCATTTTGTCAAAGAAAACTTCGCATCTGTTTTAACTTTTAATAACACTATTTTCCAGTTTTAATATCCATTTAAAATACAAGATTTGAGGCATACTAAAATGAGGAAGTGAGTCTTGATGATTTACATCTATCTCTTAATCGAATTAATCTCTATTTTGTGCGTTCTTTTGAGTACGTTTTTAGCTTTTAGTAGACTTTCTTTAGACATCATGAGAATATTGCCGATTTTCTGCAATTTATTGTACGGTCTTTTTCTTAAAGTCGATGGCGTCGTACTTTTAGCGCTCCTCTTTTCATTTATCGCCGATTTCTTCTTTTTAATGCTTTTAAATCCCGTCCTAGGCGTCGTATTCTATGTCGGAGTTCAGTTCTTATATAAAGCTTACTTGGAGAGCAAAGTTTCTAAAAGAGATGTAATTTTGTGGTTTTTGCTATTTGCATTGGCGTGCATTTTTAAAAAGTTATCCTTATTTTTGTGCGTGCCGCTTTATGCCATATCGTTTTTTGAAAACATGAAGCGGGCTAAAAAGCTATATAAAAAGAATAAACGCTTGAAGACGTTTATTCTAGCTCTAATGTTTTTAGCAGTGTGCGATTTGTCCATAGTTTTCAAGATGCTCTTTAAAAAGAGCGATTTTGTCCACCTCTTCTTCGACTGCCTCGAGTGGACAGCATACATTTTATCGCAGATGTTTTTAGTGCTCTTTGCAAGAAAAAGCAAAGGTTATTCTACGTAGTCTTGGATGTCGGATGACAAGAGATTCCAGTTCTCGTCGAACTCAAAGTTCCCTTTAATCTTGCGACCCTCTAGGACGATTGGTAACCAAAGAGCATCATCTTTAAACATCTCGTCGTAGGGAATGGCATCTATTTTAAACCACTGTGGACGCATCTCTTCGGTTTCGACGATGTCACCTTCCCAAGATGTCGCGATATAAAGGTGGAATACGAGATTGGTAAGCTCTCCTTTGTAATACTCTATGAAGGAGTTTTCACCATATTTTTCATAAACCGTCGGTGTCACACCTATTTCCTCGATGCATTCCCTTATCATCGCCTCTTGGACGGTTTCACCCGGTTCTAGTTTTCCACCTACTCCGTTGTACTTTCCTTTGCCAAAACCGCGTTTTTTTTGTGCAAGCATTATCTCGTCGCCCTTTTTTAATAGAAGGAGCGTAGATTCTATCTTGTTCATTTACATCACCTAGCTTTAGTATACAATATTTATACTTTTATTTCTAGTCTATTTTCCTCTTTCTTTTGGAAACAGCATTGGTGAGGATTATAAAGAATATTGAGAAGAGAATTATGATGACGGTATTCCCAAAAATAGGCATCAAGGTATCGAGATTTATGTTCTCCAGTCTTTTAATCATTTCGTTCGAAGAGATGAACCAGTACGATGGCAAGATGTGAGCGAATTTTAATACTGAAGCCGGTAGCCATTCCATCGGTACGAAGGCTCCACATAAGAAGCTCGAGCCCAAAGCGATGACATTTACTATGCCATTGACAGCTTCTTTCTGGATGCCGAGATTTCCTAAGAGGAAAGCTATGGATAGAGCACAGAAGCTGAATATCAGGGAATTGGCCATATAGAGTAAGCCATGAGTACTCAAGAGGACATCGCCTACGAGGAATAGACTCAAAACGACATAGATGGCCCAGAGTGCAAAGGCAAAAAGACCGTTGGCGAAAAGCAATTTGTGGTTAATCTCGCGATAGTCAGTACTGGAGACAATCGTCCTTTTGTTTATCTTTTCGTTTTTAAAGATGGACAATACTAGGGAGATGACGTAGATTGATCCAGCGAGCAAACAATAGTTTAGGAAATTGTAGAAAAAGGTAGCTTTTTCTAGCCCACCCGCATCGAGTGAACTAGTTACTTCTATCGGCGTATTAGACATCAGAGTTTCGTCGATATCTTTGAGGAGTTTATCGACGTCGTTTTCCGCATGGGCATATATTTTTGCTATTTCGAGATATTTGGTCAAGACCATCTCGGCTAAGCTCGCCTGATAATCGCCGGTACTTTTGACTATTATCTCGGGGTCGTTGCCCTTTAGAAATTCCGATTCGAAATTAGTAGGTATCTCTATGATATAATTGACATCTCTATAGAATAAAGCATCATCTAGCATGTCAGGTGAGATATCTTTTATTTCGAAATTGTCTTCTAAGTAAGAAATCATGTGGTCGGCTAACGACGAGTCTTTGTCGCAGTTTATGATGACGACGTCCGGCTTAGAGGCTACGAAGGATGCCGTATTCTCGACATTTTGCATGTTAAATCCTCCAAAGAAGATGAGAAATACTGTATAGATGATGATAGGCATTTTGCATTTATTTAATATCTTTAAAAATGTCTTAAATACTGTCATATTTTTGCCTCCTCAAACAAAGTATAGATACCAATATCATGATGAACGAAAATAGAAGTAAACTTCCTATGTTGAAGAAGTATCTATTACCTACTCCGTAATAATAAAGGGAATATAGGCCGTCTGTTACCATATTAGTAGGATTTATCATATTTAGAAATGGAAGATTCTTATCGACGATATATTTCATCGTTATTCCCATCATACCTGATAGAAAAGATCCCAACATGGTAATAGAGATGATTATACCAGTCTTCATATCTTCGTTGGCTTTAGTCGTCGAGGCAATCATCAAACCGAGAGTTAGTCCAGCAAGACAGCCGGCTAGACTTAGGAAAAGTATTTCCATAAAGTGAGGTCCGTAGTCGACGTGCAAGACGAAAATAGTATAACTGAACAACAGTGCGAGGCCAATCAGTTGGACCACATAGCTAGCTAGAGCACTAGATAAGACAATGACCCACTTTGGAGTCGGTCCAATCGTTATGCGCATGCCTTTTTTGCTCATATTGGCAAGGTTTTGATTTATTGCACTCATGCCAAGTATTCCTCCATAGAGGCACGTCATCGCGATTAGGGTGTAAAATTCTATCATGGTGTAAGACAGGTTTGGTTTGGATACATCTTTTATGTCGGCTTTAGAATCTCTAATAAGTGCGTCTATCTCGGCATATAGTTCTTTATATAAAAGTTCGATGTCGTATTGTGGATAGCTCTCGAGTTTTCCACTGGATAACTTTTTTTGTATCATATTAGTATAGATAGCAATTCGTTCACCGATCTGGTCGAAAACTTGCTTGATAATCGTCGCATTGATGCCGTTTTCGCGAATATATATTTTGGGTTCTTTGTTGAAGAAGATATAGGCATCTATCTTTTTATCGGCGAGCATCTCTTCGGCGTCAGGAGCACTCGTATAGGTGATGTCGAAGAGTCTATCATCGTCATTCTTTTCGGAGAGAGTTTCGAGAGTACTTTTGTATATCTCTTGTTCATCGAAGTAGGCATTTTGGATGACAGCGATGGGGATGACGTCGAGTTTTTCGCTTTCTTCTATGTTGGAGAAAGCCATGTAGAAAAACGTACCTAAGATGAGTGGAAAGGCGAACGTCCAGAAGATGAGAATTTTATTTTTGAAAATAGTCTTAAGAGTATATTTAAAGTTGTGAGTAAACATCAGTCGCGCAGTTCCTTTCCAGTAAGCTCCAAGAAGACGTCGTTTAGAGTCGGTCTTTCGGAGAATATTTTGTTGTATTTTATTTTGTTCTTTTTGAGATAGTCGAGCAAATTGTCTAAGTTGTTTTTGCCTTTGGTATAAGTGATGGATAAGATATTGTTTTCGTAAGTGACATCTTCGGCATGTTTGAACTCTTTAATCTCTTTTATAAACTTTTTAGAAAGGTCGAAGATTTCGATGCTCACCTTCTCTTCGATGTTGGCAAGACTTTTGAGTTCAGTTGGTGTACCGGATGCGATGATGTGTCCTTTATCGAGGATAATAACTCGGTCGCATAAAATCTCTACTTCTTCCATGTAATGCGTCGTGTAAACGATTGTCGCTCCGCGGTCGCGGAGAATTTTTATCTCGTTTAAGATGCTATTTCTACTTTGAGGATCGACGGCAACTGTCGGTTCATCTAGAAAGATGAGTTTAGGCTTATGAGCTATTCCACAAGCGATGTTGAGTCTTCTTAAAAGTCCACCCGATAATTGTTTAGGGTAGAATTTGGTAAATTCTCCGAGGCTAACTAAATCTATCGCTTCTTCGACATAGGCCTTTCTCTTGATTTTGTCTTTTATATATAGACCACAGAAATAGTCGATGTTTTCATAAACAGTCAATTCTTCGAAGACGGCGACATCTTGGAACACGACACCTATTTTGCTCTTGACGTCATAGGCATTCGGATTCATTTCTTTGCCAAAGACGGTGATAGAGCCACTTTGGTAATTGAGAAGCGATAAAATGCAGTTTATGGTCGTCGACTTACCACTTCCATTCGGTCCTAAAAGTCCCAATATTTC
>CAZXXI010000046.1:0-8927 GCA_964644815.1 uncultured Muribaculaceae bacterium | reverse complement strand
TGTATCTAAGATATGTAACTAAATCGTCATACTCATTTTCTTTATAAGCTTTATACAATTGATATATGGGATTTTTAAATGGAACTATTTCGTAATCGGCTCCGATTAAAGATAATAAACCATGGCTATGATTACCGAGTATTCGCGTTTCGCCAACTTCACCCTCAACGATTAAAAGAATTTTACTTTTCAAATTCTCCTCCTAGCATCATCTTCTCTAAATTGTGGGCCTGTCTTATAGTTTTAGAAGTGCTGTCAGCAAAACTAGTAATCTTACCATTTTTTAAAATTGCGTAGCAATCTGGACGCATCAATTCATTAGTTATTAAATATGTATTATGGGTTGTCAATATCGACTGGAAATCGGTGCAGCTATTTACATATTTCAAAATATTCGCGGATAATTCATAATGATAAAAAGCATCAAACTCATCTAAGAAGATAAAGGATATTTTATCCGTTTTATTCATCCAATAAAAGAATAAGCGAAGTGACAACGTGCCAGTTGAAGCAACCAAATCAAATCTAGCAGTATAATTTTTATATTTTACACCGATAGTTTTTCTGCCAGCATCTTCGAGTTCACAAAGTTTATAATTTTGGCCGCAATGTTTTAAAAATTTTTCAAACTTAGTTAAAAGCTTATTATCGATGATAAATTCGTTTATGTTCTCGTTGTTTGGCATTATTCCCATAAACTCGTTTGCTCTTAAGCTTCGGAACCACAGCATACCGTTTACATATTCCATAAATAATTTTAAAGTACTGTCCTCTTTTAAATAAAGCGTATTTCTATAAATATATTTTAAGACAGATGCTTCTTCGTTGTTCCGTTTTGAAATATCGATGGTTTGGGTTTCTTCTAAATTATTTTCATATTTATTTGTCTTATAGTTATATTTAAAAAGCAGTTTGCCCTCTTCATAGAGTTCTTCTGAGAGCAGTTTAGCTTGTGAATCTTTTTTATAACTGTAAGTGACGTCTTTATTATTTAACAAAAAGTCATATGTGAATTCTACTGTTTCGTCTATAAAGTCTCCATTTAGATAATATAAATATAATATGTTAGTTCCAAAATTATCTGTAAGATGAGTAGTTATATCCATCATTGCTGCTCCTAAATTACTTTTTCCAGAGTTGTTTGGGCCATAAATGAGCATTTTGTTTACTAATCCGTTTCTTATCAATGATTGGTTGAAGCCATAGTCTCTTATTTTGGAAAAGTCTAAAAGCAAAGTGTCTTTAAAGTTTTTAAAATTTTTAACTCGAAATTTTTTAATCATAATTTTCTCCTCAAATTCATTATAAATCTTTTGCATATTTTTTTCAACACCAGTGTAATAATTTTACAACACATTAAAAAGTAAGAGAAATCTTACTTTTTATCTTCGTCTTTTAGCATGCCAGCGAAGGTATTTCCGACGTTCATGCCCATTATAGTATTTCCTGCATTCGATGGATTGTTAGCTAAGTCTTTGATGGCTTCAGCTTTGTTGAGCTTGCTGTAGATGTCGGCTTCATCGTCGGATACGCTGGTGGCCTTCATTTTTATACCGGTTCTCTCACGCATCGAAGTTTTGACTTCTTCCGGCACATCGATGGAAGTGACGACTAATTTGGTTATGACGAGACCTAATGATTCCAACTTTTCTTTCGTATCCGCGATGACTTTAGAACCGATTTCATCTTGTTTAGTGGCAATCGAATCGAAACTGAGGCCGAGTGTAGCTATTTCGGTGGCAACGCCGGCTTGGACAAACGGTTTGATGACATCGGCTATGTGTTCGACCGAGTACTCCGCGATTGGACCAGTGACGTTGGTGAGGAGATTTATCGGATTTTCGACTTTGATGGCAAATTCACCGGTGACGTCGAGTTCGATTGGTCCCCACTCCGGATCTTTATATAGAATCGGATTTTCTAATGCAAAGGACAATCCGACTTTTTCTGTCAAAGAGATGAAGAAGACGGCTTGCTCGGTTATAGTGCTGCCCTCATAGGCGATGCGTTTCATGCTCTCGAGGAAAGTAGCTCCTATTCCTTTAAAGATGTTGGTCTGGAAAAGAGTTGGGCTGGATGTATCCATGAAGTACATGCCCGATTCGGTGATGATGTCTTTAATCGCGCCGTTGTCGACGAAGATGGCACACATACCCGGTTCGACGAAAAGGCGAGATTGGTCGGTGATGATGCCGTTTGGAGTAGTTACCTTTTTGATGAGTATGTCGGGGCTAGATATGTCACTTTTGATGACCTCCCTGAATTGGTCTTTGTATTGACCTCCTATCGAATTTTGTATAGATTTAATGAATCCCATGTTTTTTACCTACTTTCTATTTTAAATAATCTATAATCTTATTATATGTGTTCATCTTGAGTCCACCGGTGACGAGATCGATAGACTGCGGTATGCCTTTGATGTCGACGTCGGATACATCGTAATTTCCACCTGAGACGCCGACGCGGAAACCGTATTTCGACCACGCAATCTGCTGGATATCTTTGTCGTCGAAGGCGTTTAAGAATTTATCGCCTATTTCGTTAAACGTCGCTATACAGTGGGAGTTCCAAATAGTTGGAGTCGGATATAGTATCCTAATTTTATCTTTTACTTGGTTCCAACCGGACGGGTTCGATGTGGCGAACTCGATGATGCTCTTTTCGTAGTCGACAATCATCGGTTTAGCACCCATACCCGTCTTCAAATACATCTCGAAGAGGTCCGCGGGCGTATTGTTCATGTAGCCACTTTTGAGGTAAAACTCTTTGAGTTTAGGAAGTGCTGCATCGATGCTGGAATCGTCCATCTCGCCTTTGGTCATAATCGATAGCAAGAGGCCATAATAGGTTGCTCCTGGACTGGATGAGACGGGGTCAGTCGAATCGATATTGATTTTTCCATATATGCTGGATAGCCCGATGTCGCTCCACGTCTTCCCGGCCAAAATATAATCTAACAGCTTGTCCATATCCGTGATGAAGTAGACACCATTACGCAGAGTGACAATTTTCTCGTTTATCAGTGCGTCTACAACTTTATCCCAGCTATAGATGACGATAGGCGTATTCAAAGTGAGACTTCCATCTCTAACCCTATCTCTTTTAGCTTCAGTTCCTACGGCATCCAGTTTATAATAGTCGTAAAATCTTTCGTCGGAAAAGAATATCGCATCGTATTTTTCGTTATTCTTAGTGAGAACAGGTGCGGATACCAGTTTACCGTTACTCCACGAGTCGGAGGCAATTTCGATGCCATAAGTCTTTTTAAGTATTTTATTGACTTCTTCGTCGGCCATGAAAGCCTCTTTGCCACCACCTGTGGCGACTTTGACGACATCGACCTTTTTGTTGCCACCGTTGAAACTGTTTTTGACGACGACGACAGCGATGACGACGAAGACGACGATAGCTATACCTATAATCTTTTCTATTTGTCCTTCTTTTGGACTATTTAGTTTCATCATTTTCACCTACTTCTATGTCGGACTTTTTGAGTCCAACAGTTTTTTCAAACATCCTTATGTCGCTTTCGATATCGAGCATGCGCGCTTCTTGCATGTTCTCGAGTTGTCTTGCGAAAGCACTTTCGATTTTTTTTAGAAATTCCAGCGTTTTATCCATAAATTCTTTTTCTTTAGCGGTCTTAGTCTGTTTCTCAGCTAATGCGTTGTAGCGGAGTAATATTTTATTCGTGATGTCCAAATAATAATCGAAGAAGTCGAAGACTTGTTCAACTTTCTTAGGTCTCTGGGAAAGGCTCACGATTATCTCGTCGGTATATGTCGCTATTTTTTCGACGATTTCTTTTATTTCGACGTCTTCGGTAAGAGATGCTTGGTTGGCGCACTTCGAAGCGATAAAATAATAGGCATCGATGTGTTCAGGAGTCAATTCGCGAATATCTTTTTCTTTAAAGATGAGCGTTCCTCCTATATAGACTACGACTGTAAGTACTAAAGTCAATATAAGATTTATTTCTAATATGCCATATATGAGTACGAAGAAGAAAGCTGCAAGCATACCGGCCATGATATATCTCAATTGTATTTGGTTCATCAGTTATAACTCCTAACTTCTTTAAAGGCTTCCTTTAAGCCGTCTTTTCCGTTGAAGATTTTGGCATTGGTGAGATTGGCAATCTCTTTCAGTTGGATACTCGAAGCCGAACCGAACATGATGCTGTAGATAGGTATATCGAGATTCTTACTGCGATAGTAGTTCTCGAGGTTTCTCATATAGCCGGTGTTCGATTCACCGTCAGTCATCAAGATAACGGTTTTCGTGTATTCTTTATCGTCTGTCTCGGCAAGAATCTTCAAAGCCTCTATCGAAGGGTCGTAGATATTAGTTCCTCCATTAGCAGATAACCTGTTTACTAAGTTTAAAAGTGGTTCGGTGTTATCTCCTCTATAGGTTGCCGACTTATTTTGGACGACATTGCTGAAAGTCACTATCGATATCTTGTCGTAGCTAGAAAACTGCAGTCTGTCTTTACCAGCGAGGTTTCTATTTAAGATATAGTTCATCGCATCTTTGAGTTCGTTTAGTCCCGGGCCATACATGCTACCGGAGACGTCTAAGCAGAAGACGGTATGTGTCGGTTTGCGCAGCTGTTCGATGTAGATGTCCAATGCTTCGGTGATGACTTTTTTACTCGGGTATTTAAGCGGTATCAAGTACTTATCGGTATCTATCCCCCACTCTTTATTGAAGTTTTCATTCGATGTATTCGTTTTCGTACCTCCGAACCAGGTTCTAAGTCCATAGTTTTCTAAGGCCGAACTGGTCTGTTCGCTCCGCAGGAACTCTAAAAATTTTTCGAAGGTTTCTTTTTTATCTTGATTTCTTTCGACATAGCCGAAAGGCATGTCGTTTATCGCTACTCCATCTTCGGGATACACGAGATATAGTGGTTCTTTTCCTTCTTTTAAAAGGTTTTTATTCATGTTTATGATGCTAGATTCGTAATTTATAATGGCATCGTATTGACCATTTAAATACATTTCTTCTAGATATGTCTCATCGCCACTTACTCTTTCGACACCGGTAAAAAAAGATTTAAGATTGGCGAGGAGCTCTGGCTTTTTTAAGATATCGCTCGTCAAGACTTCGGGACTGCCGGCAAGGCTGTTCAAGAATCCGAGGTAAGCCGTCGCTCCAGTGTTAGTCTTGGTGACGCTGGCCATTACATAGTTGAGCTTTTTTTCTTTGATGGCGTTCAATATGTCGACATTTTTGATGATCTTATTCGTAAAACCCAAAGTCTCTGCCTTGCTCTTTTTAATAGCTAAAACGACGGGATTTATGGCGGTGGATTTGGAATCGGTGACTAGGTATTGGTTATCTAACATGTAAAGCCAAATCGAATTCGATATCCAAACGGCATCATAGTTATTTTCAGTACTGTTTAAGATGTCTATTATTTCGAGGTCGCCGCAATGGTCGATGGTGAGCTTTATCTTTTGCTCTTTGGCAAATTTTTGGAGTTCATCGTCGAAAAATTCGTTGGCAGTCGACGAGAGTATCTTAAAGTTTTTCTTATCGCTTTGTTCTTCATATATTGTCTTTATCGATGTAAAAAAGCTGCCTATCATCGGAATAAAGACGAAAATGATGATATAGCCGATGAGCAGTGTTAAAAAAGTTTTCTTGTTTCCCATAAAAATCGTTTACCCTTCTTATGTATTTAGTATAACACAGCTTTAAAAGTAATAAAAGACCCTCATTTAACATGAGAGTCTTAAAAGTGTTTTTAAAGCGTTTCACCAGATATTCTATACGGATTGGTAGCGGTGCCATCGCCTAGGAAGTTTTTGGCGTATTCAGCTTTGATGTTTATGACGGGTCTTGCGTAGATGCCAGTTGTCGGAACAGCATTATCGGCTAGTTCTCCCGTCGAAGATAGCATCATCATGCGCGCGTGAGTGCTATATCTAAACGGTGTCATCAACCACTCGTCTACTCCCGTATATAAGAAGTATACTTTGTTGTTGAACTTCCAACCACCACCTGCTACGATGACTTCATCGGTCGTCATGAGCCCGACTACTCCTGTGAAATAGTCTGCCTCTTCTGGACAAGTGAGAACTGGGTTGACGTTTAAACGCGATATCCATCCACTTTGGGTATCGACATACCTTGCTAGAGCTCCATAGCCCGTCAAGTTTGTTCCATAACCGAGTCCAGTATCGTTATTATAACCAGTTGCACTATAACCCGGTGTCGACTTATCGTTACAGAACTTCGACTCTTGGACGAAGGTCGAATAAGAGCCTCCCGTGCTATTCGTTTTATTAGCTATATTCGTCGTATACCAAGATTCGATTGCTGTTTTGACTAGCGAGTTAGTCGTTCCACTTCTTATTGCACTTTTAGATGTCGAAGCTGTTGTTCCCGATGGTCCATATTGCCAACCCAAGTATTTATTGTCATTTTGATTCGATGCCCATGGACTGTTGATTGGCAAGCTTAGAGTCGAACCGTTCGCGCGAGCTGTAGTTCCATCGTAGACCATGCGTACACTGCTATCGCCATTTACGCGCAGAACTCTCCAATAAAGGCCTGCGAACTTGACATAATTGTCGGTTACCGAACCTCTATAGAAGTAGCTATCACCATAGGCATCTTTTAAGCTATAGACACCATTATTGGATTCGTCATAAGTTCCCTCTTCTACTTTAGTCGCAGCTAATTTTTCTAAAGTTATCTCTGTCGGAGTAGCCGCGGCGATGCGGTAGATGTAGTCCAGATTAGAAGTGCCGTTGCCATTATTTACGGTGCCATATTGTTTACCATTTAAATTGACTAAGTATTTACCTACTGCTTCAGAATATAAATTATTATATAGTCCACTGTGATAGGTTCCATTTTCTTCCACACCTGTTAGACTGAACTTTTTAGTGTTCTGGTCGAAAGTATAATTGTTTACAAATACTATTTGGTTTTGTATAGGATTGTTTTCTTTTTTGATATAATGGAAAGTCAATTCATCTCCATTGACAGCGACTATTTTATATATATTTTCCTCTGCTCCATTATATTTTGGACTATATACATCTGTAACATATTTTCCTATCATATCGGAGTAATTTTCATATTCGGCAGTTTTTATATTCGTTTTTTCAAATTTACCATCTGTGTTAATTTTATAACTATTGGAATAATAGTAAGTGGAGTGCAATGAGACCATCTGTATATGATGCTTATAGTAAATTCTATTATTACTGATGCTACTTATTTTGTATGTATATGTAAAGGAATTTTTTGATAAATCACTGTCTCTGCTTGTAGCAGTTGAATACCGCTGAAAAATAGTTCCGTTACTTAGATTGAGACATTCATCATTGTCACACGTCTGAGGATTTACTAAACTTACAGTTCCATTTGAATTAACAATATAATCATTACTATAAATAAAGTAATATTCATTAGAATAATATTGATACATTACATAATTTCCTTCATTTACTGTGTGGATATAATCATCTGTGACAGAGATAATTTTATATCTAACTGACATAGTAGCGCTGTCAGGAACATTAATATTATCTGCAGATTGTAGATAGTATTTTCCTATAATATTAGCATTTTTACATTCTATACCGATGCATTTTTTAATATTACTAAATTTGTAGTTAGTATTGCTTACTTCTTGATAAGTATCAGAATAAAGAACGGAAATTCCCGAATCTTCCTTCTTATAGTTTGTTAAATCTTCATAAACATAATAACTAGGGGTTGCTTCGATTATTTTGGTTTTTGAATCTAGATATTTGCCTGTTAGACTGCCGTAGCATTCTGAATACTTACATGTGATAGGATTGTTACCATTAGCGTCAGAATACACAGTAAATCCTAAATTTGTGATATCTATATTTTCTGTTTCTACAACTTCTGGAGTTAAACTTACTCCATCGAAGCTCTGTATTTCGGTCCTAACTCCGTCTGGTACTTCGTTATTTGCCATTGCTGTTACCGCTTGAGGTATGTAGAATTTCGTAGCTTTCCAGTGAGCATAGAGTGTATGGTCGGCATAGGTATCTACCTGAGTAGTGCTCTCTACTTGGGTTCCATTTTCTGGGTCAGTAAACCAGCCTAGGAATTCGTATCCTGTATACTTGTTATATGTCGGTGTTGGTAGTTCTCCATAGTTCTGAGTATAGGTGACGATTTTGCTTTGAGTCTCTGTCGTTCCTCCGTTGGCATTAAAATATACCGTTGCCGTCTTTAATGTATATGTCGCGTCTACAGTAGCATCCTCTGTTCCCATTACAAAGGTGTTGTCATTCATAGTTCCACTCGATGCTTCCCAACCGGCAAAGTTGTGTCCTTCTTTGGTTGGAATTGGTAGTTCTATAGAAGATTGATAGTACATTTCTTCGGAAGTAGGTCCTGCATAGGTTCCTCCATTGGGGTTCACTGTCAGTGTATACTTATTTCTGCTATAGAGATAGTCGATTTTGTTCCTAGTCGGCGGATAGTCTTCTTCTACTTGGATTACAAATTCTATTAGTTCTGGTGAAGTAAAGCCTATGTATTCTTTTGTCTTGGGTATTATGGTAGTGTTATACTCTGCTTCTCCTTCGTCGGTGTCAGCTTCGACCAGAGTATAATTTTCGCCGTCTAGGTCCATTTGACTATGGTAGACGATGTATTTGTAGTTGTTAGCTTGCCATGTCGCTGTAAGTGTTACATCCCCCGCTCCCATGGTGAAGGTGTTACCAGAGAGATTGCCCGTTTCGTATATCCAGCCGGTGAAGGTATATCCTTCTTTGGTAGGTGTAGATATCTCGGCTGTTTCGCCTTGCAATAAATTGTGAGTTAAATCGCCTTCGTATACTCCTCCATCGGGGTCGATTGTCAAAGTATAGGCAGCACTTTCCCAGATGGCGGTCAGTTTCGAGTCGGAGATGCCCATCTTGAACTCT
>CAZXXI010000045.1:0-8931 GCA_964644815.1 uncultured Muribaculaceae bacterium | reverse complement strand
TAACCTTTTAGATAAAGATTATAAAGCTCGCTTATTCGATTCTCTCGAAAGTTTCATCGCCTATACAGAGAAGTACAAACTGAGCACGATAAAATCTTACAGTGTTGAAAACGTCAAGAATAAAAGAATATTTTATTTGAGATTATCCGACGACTTAGAGCTCATCTTTTCTACTACTGGTGTGATGAAATATGTCGTCTATTTTGACGAATTGACGGTCGGTATCGAATAAGATAGCAATTTTTAAAAAAATAGATTATAATAACGACGTAAAGAAAAAGGGATGATTAGATGAAACTTAAAGTTAGAGTTAAACAAAAAGATTTTATTCTGTTTATAGCGATTTGTATCGCCCTCTTTTTGGGCTGTGCCGTCTTAGCTATAAATTTTCTTTCATTGGGAGAATCTAGTGAACTAGTAGGGCTAAACATCTTTGCCCATTTCACTTCGCAAGCTTTTTGGTTGACGATGTTATTGTTTATCATTTCTTTAGTAGTAATTTTCATGAGCGTTTCTAGTACTATCTTCGATTTCGAAAAAGGTGGCTTTGGACTCATATTCGGAGAAAAAGAAGAGAAGGGCTATAACCGTTGGACGACTGTTAAAGAGATGCAAAATGCCTTCGGTATCAAGAAAGTCCAAGTCAATGCTCCTACGAGCGATGCCGGTGGCATAGTCATGATAAACGATGGCAAGAACATGTGGGTCGACGACGGCGAATATCACTCGCTCATCATCGGTCAATCGGGAAGTGGCAAGACGACTGCTCTAGTTGATCCGCAAGTATATAGCCTCTGCAAACACGGCGAATCGATGATTATCACCGATCCCAAAGGCGAAATCTATAAAAGACACGCGAATAGACTTAAAGATAAAGGATATAAGATAGTCGTCATAAACTTCCGCGACCCGCGCGAAGGAAACGCTTGGAACCCGCTTACCATTCCGTATAGGATGTACAAACAAGGTAAGACGGATAAAGCTAAAGAACTTCTAGAGGACATAAGCCAAAATATCTTAATAGATCCTAAAAATACTAACGACCCATTCTGGGAGAGAAGTGCAGCCGACTATTTCTCCGGTTTAGCACTCGGTCTTTTCGAAGACGCCAAAGAAAACGAAGTAAATATCACATCTATTTCTAACATGGCTACTGCCGGTGAAGAGAAAAACGGTATCAACACTTTTGCCAAAGATTACTTCACTTTAAAAGGGGAGACGGCTACTCCTTATCAATACGCTAAGGCGACTATCGCTGCTCCAAATGATACTAAGTCGAGCATCCTTTCGGTTTTCCAAAGTAAAATCAGAACCTTTAGTACGCGTGAAGAACTATCCGAGATGCTCTCCTACAGCGACTTCAACATGGAAGACATCGGTAAAGAGAAGACAGCCGTCTTCTTGATAGTTCACGACGAAAAGACGACGTATCACTCTCTAGCGACGATTTTCATCAAACAGCTCTACGAAGTGTTAATCGACGTCGCCCACAAGAATCCTAACGGAGAACTCAAATATAGAACTAACTTCATCTTGGACGAGTTTGCCAACATGCCTCAATTGAGAGACGTAACGTCCATGGTTACCGCAGCTCGTTCGCGCAAGATAAGGTTTACCTTTATAATTCAGAATTTCGCTCAATTAGACGAGGTATACGGCGATAAAAATGCCGAGACTATCCGCAGTAACTGCGGTAATACAGTATACTTATTGACTAACGAGTTATCAGCTCTTGAAGAGATAAGCAAACTCTGTGGCGAGGTAAAGTCTAAAGAAAAAGAAAAGACAGTTTCTACTCCTTTAGTCACGGTTACCGACTTGCAGAAGATGAAGCGCAACGAAATCATCGTTATCCGCATGAGGATGAGACCGTTTAGAACTGTTCTAAAGGGTTCTTATGACATCGATTGGGGCGATTCCTACGAAACGGCCATCATTCCAGAAAGAGATGTCTATCCGGTTAAGACTTTCGATTTAAAACAATACGTCAAAGAAGAGAAGCGCAAGAAGACTATGGATGCCATCCAAAAAGCTCAATCCGTTCCATCCGCAGGCGAAAAGGTAAATCCAACGCCATCACCAATTCCACCGAGTCCATTCGAGTCGCCTTTATACAAGAATAACACTAGTCCGTTGAAAGACGACCCATTCGACTTGGATAAACCGGTCGACATCGACGAACTCGTTAAAAACATCGATGCCCAAATCGCCGAACTCGAACGCGAACAGGCGGAAGAGGAGCGCAAAAGAAAACAGGAATTGGGACAAATGCCGACTCCTTCTAAAGATATTTCGACTCCGAATATCGCTAAAGACGACATACCGATTTTAAAGAATGACGATTTGAGACCTATCACCGAAAATGACATTCCTAAAACGAACACAGCAGAGTCTAATAAAGCAAACGTCGACAATTCGAGCGTCGTCTTGAGCAATCAACTAGTTACAGACGACCAATTCTTCGACGATTTCTTCGGCGATGACGATGAAGAATAAAGTGGTAAAATTAGCCACTTTTTAAAGTTTAAAATGTAAAAGGACGACAACTTGTCGTTCTTATTTTTTTAATATATAGTGGCAAGCAGTAGCGTTATAAATACATTATACAATCAATCATATAATTACATAGTATCAAGATTATGAGATTATACATATTTTTTAATTTAGTATTTTGCTACCAACATGCTACTTATATTCGACAAAGATTATTTAAATAATGCTTTGAAAATTCTTAAGGTAACATATATACTCAAGTCAGAAGTTAATTAGTGTTTAAAGTAATTCCCGGGTCACTATTGGCTTCTTAAAAGGAGATTTTATGAAAAAAAGAAATTTTATTATAGCTATGCTTACAATTTATAGTTTTATTACAATTCCAACAGTGCTTGCAGAAGAGTCAAATGGCCAAGAAGTTATAGGAAACGACACATTATACGTTGAAACAGTAACCGAATATGATGCATTAGGAAATGTTAAGAATTATGAAAATATTCTTACAAAAAATGATTACGATAATTATCAACCTATTAGTATGTACACAGATTGTTCAGACACAAAAACAAAATGTTGGGAAACAAATGCAAAAATGTTAACTCTAAAAGTTGAAAGAGATGGTAACTTTTATTTTGCAACCGTTGAAACAACATGGAAAACCATACCAAATATTAAATCATTTGATGTTACAGGATTGAGATTTGATACTAAAAATACTTTACATAAACTGGAAGTCGAAGGACTACAACTTTATGATCATAAATCAATAAATTATGACATGAATAACCAAAATGTTAAGTATGCAGTAAATGGTGCTAGCTTATCTACAAATATCGTTGATAATGTTTCTAGCAGTCTATTAATTAGAGCTAAATATAAGATGGGATTTGCAAATAAAAATTTTGTAATGTTATATGCAACATATCAACATGCTACATCACATTTAACATTGGCAGACTCACAAAATTTCACATTTAATGCAGATGGACTAGGTAGAGTCTTAGGATATAATACAACAGTAATAAAAAATAAATATGATGGCATGCAAGGAGTGACACTCGGTTTTACACCGCAATATACTATTCCTGATTCTACTACTACACTTTCAAATTAAATTTAAGATTATTAACTTTTCTTGATAGTCTTACTAGAAACTTGAATTATCATTATTTTCATGTTATTATTACAACAAGATAGGAAGGGTGACACGATGAAAAAAGCCATAATTAAAAGTATTATACTTGTAACTTTAATCGGTTTTGTTATAAGTATTACTTCATCTTCGAACCATTGCCAAAGCGCAGAATCTCAAAACGAACGAGTAGAACAGGTAGAACAAGAAGTACAAGAAGAAGTAGATGACCAAGAAGAACTAGCCTTACAATGCCCTCAGACAACTTTTGATGAGTGGCTAAAATATGAGGCTCCTCTCATCTATCCCGATGAACTATTAGAAGTGATAATTCGCGCTAATGAACTTTTACCGGTACCCGACGGAGAATCGATATGCGATGAAACTATCGACACTGCTCCGAATGATAAAACGACAAAACCGTCGTTCATGTAATCGATAGAGGCATCTACCTAAAAACATAAAATGTAAAAGGACGACAACTTGTCGTTCTTATTTTTTGGGCCAAATAAAGGGCATATAGAAGGCCGATTGAAATAACTTATAGAAAATCTTGAGATTACACTTGTAAATTATTTGTCGAAGATAGACGATGAGTTTACTTGGGCTTGCCACTTCTTCTGTATATTGATTTTTAGCAATCTTTATTATATTATAAATACTGTATGATAGAGGACTAGGATTCTCTTTATCACTTAAATTTTGTAGTGTAGAGAAGTGACGACTTTTAAACGAATTGAAGTTAACCATGACAATCTATTGACAAACGAAAAAGAGGAATTAAATGAAGTATTTAACACACGATAAACTCAAAAAAAGCCTTAGTATTATCATCATACTGACTTTGTACTTATGCCTTCTAGCTTTTATTCCAGCTTATGCTTTCAGCAAAGACTCGGTACACAGGATAAATCTAAACGATGGGAAACCGGTTATCGAAGAATTAGCGAGTTCTTTCGCACCTGGAGACACGGTCAAACGCACCTTTTTCATCCAAAACGAAGGTTCCACTGGACTCGACTACCGTCTCTATTTCGACGGAGTAGAGGGTTCCCTTAAAGATGTGCTCGAATTCACGATAAAAAGTGGAGAAGACGTCCTCATGACGGGTAAATTGAAAGATTACATCCGAAGAAAAAATCTTCAAAAGACGGGTTCTCTTGCTCCGAACGAGAGAGCTTACTTGACTATAGAATTTCATTTCCCTCGAGACGCCGACTCCAGCTACGAGACATCTTCCATCGAATTCGATTTCAAGGCCATAGGAATTTGGTCTTCGAAGTAAATGCAGGAGTAGTTCATGAAAAAAACATTGGTAATCGTTAAAAACGTTTTTGTTACAGCTATCGTAATAGTCGCCGTATGTATGATGATTTTTACCATCATTTCGGTGACGACCCTCGACAAGACCGACCGCAGTCTCTTCGGATTTAAGGCTTTCATAGTCCTTACAGACTCCATGAGCAAGACCGACTTTAAAGCTGGTGACCTCGTAGTCGTCAAAGAAGTTAGCCCGGCAACTTTAGAAGAGGGTGACATCATATCTTATCGGTCGACTAATCTAGAACACTACTACGAAGTAGTGACCCATAAGATACGCCAAAAAGTTCGCGACAGAAACAACACGCCGGGCTTTATAACCTATGGTACGACGACCGATACCGACGACGATGAAGTAGTAACTTATGAAAACGTCCTCGGAAAATATTGTTTCGCCATACCAGGACTGGGAATGTTCTTTCAGTTTTTGAAGACGACACCCGGTTATATCATCTGTATCTTGACGCCGTTCCTCCTAATAATCTTGATTCAAGCTATCCACAGCGTGTTCCTCTTTAGAAAATATAAAATGGAGACTTTAGAAGAGATGGCCGAAGAGAGGCGCAAATTCGAAAGCGAAAAGATGGAGAGCGAAGAGATAAAGAAGAAGCTATTAGAATCGGAAGAAAAAGCGCGCATGTTCGAAAAAGAGCTCGAAAATTTGAAAAAAGAATTAGTAAAAGATAAAAAAGCGCCTAACAAAAAAGCACCACCGAAAAAGAGTTCTGCCAAAAAGGCAACGCCTAAAAAAACTACAAAAGTTAAAAAAGAGACGACTAAGAGTCGTAAAAAAGGAGAAGTAAAAGATGAAAAAAAGTAAAATGACAAAGAAAGCACTCATAATAAGCGTATCTTCGATATTCGTATGCGTTTTGATGTTGATAGGTTCGACTTTCGCTTGGTTTACCGATACCGTCGCTGGTGGCCAAAATTCTATTAAAGCCGGTAACTTGGACATCGCCCTTTATCACACCGACGGAACCGGAGTAAAAGAGGTAGTAACTGCCGACACAAAACTGTTCGAAGTTGCCCTTTGGGAACCGGGCGCTATGGCCTATGAGACATTCGAAATCGCCAACGAAGGAGAATTATCTTTAAAATATAAATTCGCCATGGAACTGGGCGACTTTAATACCATTACCGACAACGGAAAATCCCTCAAAGATGTACTCAAAGTTGCCATCGTCGACGGCAGTTTTGGAGGCACGAGAGCCGAAGCCCTCACACTCAACTTCGACAAAACTTTAATAGACTTAAAGAAAGAAGAGAACCTCGACTCTAAAGGAAGTAAAAATACGTTCACAGTAGTAATATATTGGGAACCTAGCGAAGCAGACAACGACTACAACTTAAATGGAACTAAGACTAGTTCGGATGGACTTCCTCTGTCAATCGAACTCGGCATAAGCCTCATCGCAACGCAGAACACATTCGAAAAAGACTCCTTCGGCAACGATTATGACGATACGACTGTCTACAAAGAGGTTACCGACTTCGATTCTCTAAATAGGAATCTTTACTACGCTAACGAAGGAGAGGGAGTTCGCCTTACGAACGACATCGTTTCTAACTACGGAATACCGCAATCCCAAAATGGTAATACCGTTATCGATCTCAATGGTCACACTCTCAAAGTGGCAGTAAACACTACTACCGTCATCGACACCGGTAAAACGATGACTATCAAAAATGGAAATTTAGAATTGCAACATCGCTCTTTGGCATCAGCTACTATGACCGTCAACGGAACCCTCAATCTCGAAAACGTCCAATACACATCCGAAGGAGGCGCAGGTATATATCCAAACGGCAAAGATTCCAAAGTAAACATCTTAAATTCTAACATCGAAACCGAAGGTATTGCTATATCGACCAACGCAAATACTACGGATAATTACTACCCTACGATAAATGTCATCGGTTCTACGATAAGTGGTCGCCAGGGAAGAGCAGGGACAGCTATCTTAGTAAACGTCCCATGTACATTAAACATCGACCAATCTAACATAAACGGCTACTTCCACGGAGTAGTAGTACGAGGTGGTACAGCAACTATTAAAGACAGCACAATCACCAACAGCATCGACAGTGATACATATAATCGTTGGGAACACTACTTCGACGAAAAGAATTGGGAATCTGGTAACGTAGTCAATCCGGCAGCCTTAACGATAGGCAATAAGGGAACGACTGCTTATCAATATCCTTCTAATGTAACTCTCATAAACACTAAAGTATTATCTAAAGCCTTAGGTGATGCACCTGGACTGTTCCCAACCGTATACATCATCGGTAATGAAGGAGCAGGTTTAGGGGCAACACTAAACTACGACGAAGCGAGTGACATCGGTGAAGTAATCCGTGGTAACGAATTTGTCACAGTCAACACCCGTTAAAAATAAGCTTGTAAAATAGAAAAAATCTGTTATAATAACGAAAATTAAGAATTTAAGGAGTAATTATGAAAAAAGAAAATAATAAAAATACTAAAAATGCTCTCATCTTGAGCATAGCATTGGTAATCGTATCAGTCGTCCTTTTAATAGGTTCGACCTTCGCTTGGTTCACCGATTCGGCGACCAGCGGCAAAAACAAAATTGTCGCCGGTAACTTGGATGTCGACATCGAATATGCAACGCTAGATGCTGCGCGCGATTCCGAAGGAAACATTTTGGAGTCCGAGTGGAAAAAAGTAGACAAAGATGCCAGCATCTTCAAGTCGGCTGACGACACTCTTTGGGAACCGGGTCACACAGAAATCGCTTATCTCCGCATAAAGAACACTGGAAACTTAGCTCTAAAATACGACTTTTCTATCAACGCCTATGGCGATACCAACGGTGGAGCTGAAAAACAGTATACTAACGTTTTGAACGAAAAATTTTCTCTTTCTAGCTATCTAGTACTAAACCAAACCAATACGACTAATCTTTTAAACAGAAGCGACTACTGGCTAACAGATGACCCTTCTACGACCGATGTAGACGAAGAATTGTCGCAGATGGGTAAGTTATCTTCATCTAGTGAAGGCATCGTTTTAGAAAGTGGCTCTTCGACAGTATTGACGCTAGCCGTCTACATGCCTACGAGAGTAGGAAACGAAGCTAACCAACTCTCATCAAAAGTGGCCGAAGAGGGCCAACCCGAGTTATACTTCGGCATAACGATAAAGGCTACTCAAGCTGAAAGCGAAAGCGACACATTCGGTTCTGACTACGACAACAGTGCTGAATAAAGATAAAGTCTTCTTCTTTAGAGAAGGGGACAATCAAAGGGCAAAAGACATTTTACCTTTTGATTGTTTCAAAGACACTTCGGAGGTGATAAGGTTGAACAAACACACGAAAACGTCCGCTGATAAAGGCATCGTCTTTCTCCTATTGCCATCTCTTATGGGAATCATGGTATCGTTCTTTTCTCTCGTGGGATTGACTCTTGCTTGGTTTCACACTTCGATGAGAGTAGAGGGAAGCAACATGACTGCGGCTAACTTTGACGTCATCGCCGAAGTAAAAAATACAGAAGCGACTTCTGAAATAATCGCCACTGGCAAAAGTTTTGACCTCCCCGCAGGAATTTATGAGATAGCTATTTCGAGATGTGGAACTTCTAAGACAAGTGCCGGCTATGCACTTTTGGCAATTGGCGATAACCTCTATCACACCGAACTTCTAGAATTGGATAATGCCTTTACATTCCAAATAGCTACAGAATCTCTCATCCACATAGAACTGACTCCTCGCTGGGGTACTATAGAAGACTCATCTTCACAAAAAATATCCTCTCAAGAAACGCTAACCATCGCTAATACTGAAGTTGCAAATTAAAAAAGGGAACATTCAGTTTTGACGAGTTGAATGTCTACCCTAAATTAGGTGGACATTTAATCTATGAGATTAAGTATCATTTTTTTATAACTACTATCATAATGGGTTCTTCCGCAAGTTTAAGTATTTTGTAAAATTTGCTCTACAATTTCATTTATA
>CAZXXI010000044.1:0-9257 GCA_964644815.1 uncultured Muribaculaceae bacterium | reverse complement strand
TAGTTTGCGAGAACGACTAACATAAAAAAAGACACGTTTAGATCCTTGAGGTATCTTGCGTGTCTCCACTTCAACTGGAGATGCACATGTGTACATGTGTTCTTCCTAATTGAATTATATAATACTTGTCCCTTTTAGGCAAGCATTTTGTTGAAAAGAAGCATTTTATCCACAAAAAAAGGAGAGTTTTCCTCTCATTTTTCGATATATATTACGTTTTGTTTTTCTAAATCTTCTTCTATTTCATCGGTTTTACCCGGTTTTAAGATTATGTTGTAATAATCGTAGAATTCGACGACATCGAAGATGTCATAAGTCGAGTCGTTTAGCGTAATACTTTTTGCGCCATCGAGAGCAATAGCAGATCTACCGTCCTTGGTGGCCTTTAAGATGGCTCTGTTGTCCTGTACATCTATTTCTCTATCGACTGTGACGTAGTCAAAATATGTCGTATATATAGTTTTGCACTTGAGATATTGAATCTCCAGGCTGGTGTTCTTTTCAGGTAAGCTCGTGATGTCTATTTCGCCTTCGCCATCGACGATAGTAACAGGGATATAAGTTGTGCTTTTGTCCGGCAAGAACCAATTGCTGTAGTTATCGCTGTAGTGAAGTGCCTTTTCTTCTACGTTACTCACTAAGACCATGCTGTTCAAAGTAGTTGTAGAGAGCAAACCTTTGCTCTTGTCGACGCGATACTTTATTTGTAAATCCATAATTCCATTGACATCTTTGTCCGTTTTAATCTTAATCGTCTTTTGCGATGCGCCTTGTGAGATGATTTCGAAATCGACTTTAGGATTGATGGAAGATTTTTTATTATTCTTTTCCCATATCAGTTGGTAATCATTGGAGTTAATCGGCAGATATGAAGAATAGAGTTCGCGATAGAAGAACCAGTTGGCATTTTTAATCCAGTATTCCCATTCGCTGTAGTTTTCATTGATAGTTGTGACGTATGAAAAGTCGTCATTTGTGAAAGAATCTAAGTAGTTGTCTCTATTCTTCTTTCCGAGGACGTGGATTATGTAGTCAGTTCCAGATGGTTGATATTGGCCAGTGATAGTTTCGAGGGCAGAAGAGTATGTGGAGAATACTTTATCGTCTCCTACCAAATTTCTAGTAAACTCTATATCGTCTGAAAAATCGTTTAGGTAACCGCCTAGCTCTTCGACGTAAGTTCCTCTATAGGAGATGTTGAAAGATACTAATACTTCGTAAGTGGTACTGAGTAGATAGCATACGCCTATACCTAATGCTATGTTGCGAACTGCTGTCAGTTTTTTCTTGTTTTTAGCAGTTTTAGGCACAGTCTTGATGAGAGCATATATGAGGATGAGGGCTAAAATGCTGTAGGCTACTTCCAAGAGATTGCCTCCACTTAGAAGGCGATATTCATTGATGGTTGCGAAAGCAGTCATCGTTATAAAAGCTAGAAGCGCATATGTCACGTAGTCGCCCTTTTTCTCTGCATTAATGTGCATTTTATATAAACTATATATACATATCGCTGCGATTATGAGAGAAGGGAAAGTGACATTTATATCGAAAAGATAGAATACTTTTTCTTTGATTTCCGTTCCGTAATACCAACTTTGAGTTCCACCTGAAGCTAAGATGCTTTCGAGCCAATAGGAAGGATGAGCTTTCGTCGCGATGAAAACGATAACAAAGATGGTCATGAAGCTTATCACAAGACTTTTGAATGTCGTCCATAAAGTCTTGCCGATTTTTCTCGTGGTAGAGAACGTCACAAAAGCAATCATAATCGTCGCACAGAGGAAGGACGCTATACCGTAGTCGTTGCTCCACAGAAAGGACATACCAGCACCTATAGAAATAGATGCGAGTTGCAAATTGTTTTTAAGTTTTATGCTCATATTCTTTTTCGCGGCCAAGCGTTCGATGAGTGTGACGAGTCCATATGAGAAGAGTATTATAAATGGAAGTGCTGCTCCCCTTATGAATCTCGCCGAGTTGCCAGAATACGTTCCGGCTGTCAGGGCATCTTTTAGGTCATTCAGCACATTACTTCCTGGCAATATGGAAGAATACTGGGCGAGCAATAAGAATACTAATAGAAATACTGTAAGCGTATAAGGTGTCTTGCTCGTCTTACCTAAAATTATTTTCCCGACGATTATCGACAGGAGCGAAAATGAGAGCATCGTCATAAATGTAAAAGCCATTAGACTAGCACTGAAGTCTCCTCCACACAATTTAGTAAAAAATGTACCGAAGTAGAGGTGACCTAACCCTAAGTAGACAGAAAAATCTTTGTAGGGAATTTGGTGGTCTAATAGTCTTCTTACTACGTTGAAGTTTTGAAAGGTGCCGTTTATCGGGCTAAAATCTACTGTATATGTGCTTTTAAACGAATGGATTAAACATATCAATACGATGAGTACTATGGAAGTAACAGTTACTCCACCGCCGAGTTTATGGAGAAGATTTTTAGCTTTTTGGCGACTATTTATGGGGTCTTTTTTCTTCATAATGATTCACATCCTATTTGTCTAGAAATTCTTTTATCGATTTCTGGCTTTCTTTTGTATATTTCTTGCGCCAATTAGCATATTCCTTTAGAAGCTCTTCAACATGCTCTAAACAGTCTTTTATGCGAACAGCCATTTCATCTATATCGTCGTCGCTTCGCATGACTAAATGTTTGTGTAATAAATCGTTTTCGTCTAAAAGTTCAGAGTTGCCGAGCAGGCATAGTATACCATTATCCATGCTGTATAGAAAATCGGTGACGTTTACATCGAAAAACTTTATATACATATTGAGTCTACTCTTAACAAGCAGTTCGTATATTTCTTTAACGGGTTCGATAGTAAGTCCGAAGTCAGTACCAAAGTTTTTCGTCACATTGGTAGCATTTTCGACATATACTTTATCGAAATCGGTCATAGTTATCGCACTCAGTTCATTATAGAAACTGCTTTCGTCGGTATAATCAAAACCGATTACGCTTATCGCTTTTTCGCGATGAGGTTTCTTTTTTAAATCGATATCCAGTTTTATATGAGAGAAATTATATTTCTTTTTGAATGATAAATAAAGATTGTAGTCTAATACCGCTATGTCATCTATGAGATTTCTCTCTAAATATTCGACAATTTGAAAGAAATTTGAATAGAGAGTGGCATTGAATAGCGATGGCAATGGATATTTTATTATCCATTTTTTCTTTATCTTTTTAGAGAGGAGAGGTAGCAACAAATAATAGTCGTAATAGTAGTCGAAGAAGATGACTTGACTATACTTCGAGTTTATTTCTTGAGCTAATTTTTCCATCTCTGGTGGAGTTATGGGATAAGGAAGGGAGGTTATTTCGCAGCCCTTAAAGGAATGTTTGAGTGGTTCTATGTAGTCGTATTGAGTCTCATCTACAAAAATTAAAACTTTATCTTTCATCTGATTGTTCACTCCTTACACTAGTAAATTCTTTTACTCCTTCGATGCTCAACTCGATGTTGTTAGCTTCCCATTCTCTATACAGTTCTTTTACTTTCTTTTCGTTTTCAAGGCAATATTTTACTTTGTCGGCAATTTCTTGAATATTGCATTCGTTATCGACTACTAAGTATTTTTCGAGTTCATGATTTTTGAAATAGTGGTGGTTATTGCCAGTTATACACGGCGTACCGACGGCAAAACTCTCGAGTGGTAGCATTGGAGCACATTCGGAGAACGTCGTATACAAAACGATATTACAACGAGCCATCCTCTTCAAAAGCTCTTTTCTCGGAATAGGCTTTTCGACACCTTCGATTTTGATGCCCAGCTTTTTAGCAAAATCTAACGCTTTTTTGTTGAGGGGTACCATATCTATTACGACATTGTCTCCTAGAAGAGCGGCGGCTGCCATTTGGGAAAATACGTTTTTGCGGTAATCTTCCGTCTTAGCCGCATAGATTCCGACGCGCATGATGTCTTTATCTTTTTCAGCTTTTATATTTTTTAAGTCGTCGCTTAAAATCACTCTGTTGCGAAGAAGCGTTATGTTGCAACCCTTATCGCGGTAGAAATTTAAAAGAGATTCTTTGCAGTTGGACATTTGAGTTATGATTCCTTTTTTGGTCAGTTGGTATATCTCCATGTTGCGTTTCCAACCGTACGGTTCGAGCACTTGTGAGTGGCTGCCGTGATAATAGGTTTTGACTATCACTTTTCTTTCGTGAAGAAGAGTAGCGAGTTCACTCCAGCCGACACAGAAGCCACTCATGACAACCATTTTAACGTCGTTTTCTAACAATTTATTAAAGACAGCTTTTATGTCTTTCTTGCGCAGGAGCTCGGCACACGGAACGACGGTATCGAATAGCTCTGTCGTCGCATTGAATACTCCCATCCAATGAGGATTTACGAAAGTGACGCATTCCGGTTTAGTCTTTTTGAGTTTTTCTAATTCGGCAACAGTTTTATTAAAGTCTGCCAAGTAGTCCTCTGTGATTTGGCTTTTTTTGCGCTTGTATACGATAGCTGGATAGACAGCGGCTTTCAGGCCTTTTCTAGCGACTCTTTTCGTCTTACGAGCTACTGCAATAATCCGTTTGCCGTTTTCTTTGCCCAATATTCTATATATCTTATTTTCTCTTTGTTCGCCTTTTGGAGTCCAAGAGGCATCGTAATAGTGAATCATGCACGAATTTTCGGTAAAGACGTTGAATTTATGGTTGTAAGATAACGGATAAAAGTACTCGCGCGGATAGATAGTGACGCCTTCTTTTAGTTTTTGGATTGCCAAATTAGAAGAGTCATAATCTTTTAAGATGTTACTTAAAACGCGCGGGATACTTATCGTGTACATGTTATCGAGGTCAAAAAATTCTTGGGATTGATAAAACTCCAACAATTTTTTAGCGATATAACTCTTAGGTTTAGGTTCGTACCAAACGCCACAGGCGATGAGGTGAGAATCCTCTGCTCCTAAAAAACTTTCCCCTTTAGCGAGCAAGTCGTCGATAGGCTTAGTCACTTCCATGTCGGTATCGAAGTATATTCCCCCGTATTCATACATGGCTTTTGCCCGGGCATAGTCGGCAACAAAAGCCCACTTTTTTAGTTCATAAGCTTCTTTGACGAATGGACATTCCTCTAAATCGACATTCGTCTCATTCCATTCGATTATCTCGTAGTCGGGCAAATATTTTTGCCAACTTTTGATACATTTGTGAGCTAGTTTTGGAAGAGGGTTACCTCCAAACCAACAATAATGTACATACTTCTTCATCTATTTACTCCTCATTTCTTTTATATTAAAACTATATAATCTGATTTTATTATAACATATTAAAAGCATTTGTGTATATTTTAAGCAAAGTTTTGTTTTTAATGATTAGAGCTTTTGCAAATTTTAGGTTTTTGATATAGCTGCACTTTCGCCAATGGGGATAGGTTTTATTCAATTCCTCATATACATCGTCGATGAATGTCTTTCTAAACCTTTTATCTTTTTCATATTTCATCTTTAAAGCATAGGTGCTCAGTTCTCTTACGTACAAGTCTTCCAAGAGCTCTTTTTTAACTATTTTTGAACATTTCTCCAATATTTTGAATATGTCGTAGACGGATTTGTCCACGGTCGTCTGTTCACTTTTGGAATGGATGAGATAGTTGTATAAGCTTCTGTTTACTTTGGAGACAACGCTACAGCGCGATAGGTAAAAAATCGAAAATGGTACGTCTTCATATTTTAAATCTTCGGGAAATTCGATGTCGTTGTCGACGACGATTTTTCTTTTATATAGCTTATTACAGACGCCGTAGTTGAACTCGATTAAGTTGTTCATTATGTCTTTAGAAGTTATTAAAGTATTCGGGTACCAGTGTTTTACCACTTTTTTATTGGGATATATTTCAGTCAAGTCGCAGATGCTTAGGTCGCTTTTTTCGCTTTCGAGATTGGTGACTAGCTCTTCTATCATAGTTCTTTCCATGGTGTCGTCGCTGTCGATGAAAGATATGTATTCGCCTTTGGCCATCGCTAAACCAGTGTTTCTCGCTAGACCGATGGAGGCCTTTTGGATTACTACGACTTTTATTTTATCTTTGTACATCTCCAATATGTCGATGCTTCTATCGGTACTGCCATTTTCGACAGCTATTATTTCTATATTTTTATAGGTCTGTTGGAGTACGCTGTCTAGGCAACGCTGTAAGTATTTCTCGGAATTGTGGACAGGTATGATGATACTCACCAGTTTCATATATTCACCTCTTCTATAGTTTTAGTTTAACTCAAAAAACGGTTAACGAGTAAGCGACTCGATTAACCATTGTTTTTGTAATAGGCGTCGCACACCTCTTCGGTTTTTCCGGCCATCACTATTTTTCCGTGGTCGAGCCAAATGACTTTGTTGCAAAGTTCCTTTATCGAATCGAGAGAATGCGATACGTAGAGCACAGTCGTTCCGCCCGTTATCATGGACATCATCTTCTTTTTGCTCTTCTCTTGGAATTTCATATCTCCCACCGACAGTATCTCATCTACTATCAATATTTCAGGATTTACTACGGTAGAAATCGAAAAAGCGAGTTTGGCAACCATACCTGAAGAAAAGTTTTTGACGGGAACGTCTAAAAATTCGCTCAATTCTGAGAACTCGACGATTTCGTCGAATTTTTGTGTAAGAAAGTCTTTAGAGTATCCGAGGATGGCACCGTTTAAGAAGATGTTCTCACGAGCGGTTAAATTTCCATCGAAACCGGCACCCAATTCTATCATCGGAGATATAGCTCCGTTTACGATTACTTTACCTTCAGTCGGCTTTAAGACACCACTCACGACTTTCAAAAGAGTACTCTTGCCTGCTCCATTAGAGCCGATTAGCCCCACTACGTCACCTTTATCGATGTGAAAAGTGACGTCCTTTAGAGCCCAGAAGTCGCTCTTCTTTTGGCGCTTTTTTCTATCAAATAATCTTATAAATACCATTTTTAAAGAATTGTCTTTTTCGATGCCAAGATTGAATTTCATTCCAACATTTTTAATGTCTATCATTTAATCCTCCTATAAGTGGTAGATGAATTTGTCTTGATTTTTTCTAAAGACAAACAATCCAATTACGAATACTGTGAATGCCGAAGCGAAGCACGCGAATAGGTACAGCGGTGTAGGTGCTGTCGAATATAGTAATATTTCTCTTGTCGCATTTATATAGATGTATAACGGGTTAAATTTGAAAATGAGTTGTAAAGTCTCTGGCAATATTTTGATGCTATAAAATATAGGTGTCACGTAGTTTAAAATCGTCAGCATTATGCCCCAAATATAAATCATGTCGCGAAGAAATACTGCGATAGTAGATAAAATGTAACCCACTCCTACTGTAAACATGAACATGCAGAGATAGATGAAAGGCAAAAGCAAATAATATATATTTATGTAACACTTCGTTCCTTCAAGAGGATTACCAGATATTATTATGATGAGCAAAAGTGGTATCAGCGATAACACGAAGTTTATTCCTACGAAAATACATTTAGCAATCGGAAAAATGTATTTGGGTATATATACTTTATTGATGAGACTCGTGTTTTCTATTATCGTCGCCATCGAACCGTTGGTCGCTTCGCTGAAGTAGTTAAATACGACGAGTCCGCTCATCAAGTAGACCAAAAAGTTGGTGTTTTCCATGCCCGTTCGAAACATGTTTGAGAACACTATAGCCATGACGCTCATCATCATCAAAGGGTATAAAAGGCTCCAAAGTACGCCTAATACGCTGCGTTTGTATTTTACTTTAAAGTCTCTCGCGACGAGTTGGGTCAATAAAAAACTGTATTTTTTAACGTTATGAAAAATGTTTTTAAAAAATTGCATTTAGTTCACTCTTCCTTTTCGTTATTGTTTTTAACTTACTTATTCATTATACATCATTAACATAGAAAAAAAAAGAAATTTCATTCGGTACGCCTTTATAATGGTCGGTTAAAATTTCTTGATTACAGTTTTTTCGTCGGCCTTTTTGACCGCTTGGAAGTCGTCTTCAAACACATATAATTCAGTGTTCTCTCTTTGGGTAACTCTTATTCCCAACTTAAGATTTTGTCTTTCGTCGAGGAACGGGAAGGCGACGATGCTATTTTTAAAATCTTCGTTCTGACTTGTGGAGAGAACGCGATTTATGAGAGAGGCATAGTCTTGAACACCGGGTCTTCCGATAGCTTTAAGTGAGCAGATGCGGTCGATGAATGTTTCTGCACTTTTAAGTATGTTTTCGGCACTCAAGTCGCTTGCTAAATGATAGATGAAATCGTCTGTGTAGGTGCCACCAAAGTACGATAAGTAGCCTATTTTTCTATCTATTTCTTCGATAGCGGGTGTACTCAAACTAACAAATTCATACTCCTCGGTTTCAGTCTCATCGAGATTGTGATTCGTCTTAAACTGTTCTTTGGATACAGCAAAATTGGAAGGCTTTAATCCAAACTTTAAGGCAGTCGCGTCGAACGTCGGATCGCCTAAGAAGTCCATAGAATCCGCAGTTGTGAAGACGAGGTAGTCATGGTCGCTTTCGCTGATGATTTCGCTTTCTAATCCGGCTTTGTAGCACAGGTAGTCGCAGCAGGCGGCAAAAGTCGTACATATGGCAAAATTCTTCGTAACGGCGGTAAAGATATTTCGAGCATACTTTTCGTGTTCGCTGTTGCCGAAGTCATAGGTGGCCGCGTTTAAGTCGTACGAGAAAATGAGACCGGTGCAATTGTATATATATTTGAATTTTTCTATATCTGTCCAACCGGCATCAATGCCGTGCAGTATTTCATCGAATATCTTTTCACCTTCAAAAAAATCTGCTGCACTTATCGGTATAATTGGGTCACAACCAGGACGCGCAGTTTTAAAGCGTACTTTTTTATCTGGTGCTATCCTCGCTATTAATGCCATCATTTCGGCGCTGGGAATGTAACTCGAAGTTACGACATTATCGATGTAATCTTTGAAGTTTAGAAGTAAGAACTCCAATTCGGTTAGCTTGAGAGAATCGATGTTTTCTAAAACCGAATTTTTGACTACAATTTTGCCGTGCATCTTTATATCTATAGGGGAACTTATGCCTTTTAAAATGGGAATACTGTCAGTTTTATCTAAATCTATTAAGAAAGACATCTTTATCAACTCTTTTCTCACTTTTTATTATACAATAACAATCTGGTGCATGAGTAAACCACGTTTGGAAATTTACATTAAGGTTAATTTCTAAATTAATTATAACATCGCTTTCATAAATTTGCATTAGTAATGC